>NZ_JARDJI010000020.1:0-91897 GCF_039907765.1 Mesorhizobium sp. CC13
CCCCGGATTGCGCACCACACCATGGCCCTCCGAGACATTCGCAGCCTGCCGCGACGCCAGCGGCGTCACGATGGCTGGCTTCACAACCTCCCCGACTATCTGCATCGTCTCAACCTTCGAGGGTGCCAAGGATTGTCCGGCGGTAGAGCTTTGCAAAGCGACCACCGTCGACCGCAAAGGCTACATCCATGGGCTGGCCAAGGCTTGCGCCATTCAGCTCGGATTCGCCGCGATGAGACCGGCGATCGACGATCGTCTGGCCGCGCGAGCGTGATCCGTCGGTGCAGACGCTGACCGGAAACCGGCGCGTCGTCAGGCCTTCCGGATCGACGACCGAACAGACGGTGCCGGCGTCGCCAAGCGCTGCGATCGTGCCTGCAGGGATGCGCTTCTGGCCGGCGTCCTTGACCGCAAGATGGCGGAAGAGCTTCGCACATAATTGCGCTACCGGAAGGCTCGATGCCTCCAGTGCAGCCACGTCGGCTTCGGATACGGCGGCACTGTAGAAGACGTCGAGCCCGTACATCATCGTCGGGATGCCGCTTTCGACGACGATTGCCGCGGCTTCCGGATCGGCCCAGGTGTTGAATTCGGCGACTGGCGTGGCGTTGCCCACGCTTGCGCTTCCGCCCATGAAGACGATCCTCTCGAGCCTCGCTGCAACCTCGGGATACATGCGGACGAGCAGCGCCACATTGGTCAGCGGCGCAAGAGCGATCAGGACGGGCGGCGTCGGGCTCGCGAGGATCTGCTGGCGCATGAGTTCCACGGCATGCACATCCGAACTGCGCTCCTCCGGCACGTCGAGTTCCAGGCCGGCGAGCCCGTTTCGGCCATGGACGTGGGCGGCATCGCGCGGGGCCGCGATCAAGGGGCGGGAAGCGCCGCGGGCGACCGGAACGCTTCCGGCCCCGGCGATGGAAAGGACTGCACGCGTGTTGCGAAAGACATCGTCGAGCGACGCGTTGCCGGCCACGCAGGTCACCGCCCGGAGATTGATCGCGGGGTGAAGCGCCGCGAAAGCGAGCGCCAGCGCATCATCGACGCCGGTATCGACGTCGATGAGGACTTGCAGCGGCATCATTCGGCGCTCTCCATCGCCTCGGCCACCTCTTCTACCAGCGGCTGGTCGAGGAAATCCACTGTCAGCAACTGGAACGATTTCGCCCGATAGGGGAAATCGGCGGGATAGGCGTGGGAAACCCGGTCGGCGGTGTCCGAGCCGACATCAATTCCCCAGAACGACAGATGCGCGGCGGTCCTGGGAATGCGCGTCGACCCCACCTTTCGCCGACCGTGCAGCAGGGCGACCTCGGCAGAATGGCCCTGTCTGTCGTGAAGGGCGAATCCGGCTTCGAAGGTTCCGCCTGGAAGGGCGGCATCGGCGATGCAGACGGTGCGGTTGCCGAGCTGGACGTGCTCGAAGACCAGCCGCCCGTCCTTCACATAGAGCACGTAGCCGCCGCGATTGTCGCCGCTCGAGACCAGGACCCCCTCTTCACCCGCGGCGCGACCGCGGAACGAGGCGGTGACGACCATCGAACGCTCCGAGCCGGTGATCATGCTGCTGATCGGAACATGGCTCTGGCCGGGACGGAAGACGAGCCTGTCGCGCGACATCAGGCCGATCGGCGGCCGGGCGCGCAGCAGCTGCACAAGGGTACGGTCATCGAGCGGCAGGACGTTGTTGGCCTCGGCCTCCTGCCACCAGCGGCCGATCATTTCCTTGAGCAGGTCAGGTTCCTGTCCTGCAAGATCCTGCGATTCAGAAAAATCGCCTTCCGTGTCGTAGAGCCGCCAGCAATCGTCTTCGTAGGCATCTCCCTGTCGATGTTCGGTGACCGCCCTCCAGCCCTCGTGCCAGAGGGCCCGGTGACCGAGGTTCTCCCAATACTGCGTGGCGCGCGGCGCAGGCGCGTCGGCGTCGGCGAAGGTCGACGCGATGCTGCGGCCGTCACAAGGCAGCGGTTGGCCGAGGCCCGCCAACGACATGATTGTCGGAGCAAGGTCGATGACATGGGAGAACTGCGTCCGGACTTCGCCGCAGGAGGCGATGCCACCGGGCCAGGACACGACCATGGGAGAACGCACGCCGCCGAGATCGACATGCTGCTTGTAGCGGCGGAAGGGCGTGTTGCCGGCCATGGCCCAGCCTTGCGGATAGTGCGCTCCGCCATGGCGGGTGCCGATCTGATCGAGATGCCCGAGCTGTTCCTCGACGCTCTGCGGCATGCCGCTGTACGGGGCGTTGGTGTCGACCGCGCCGTCCTTGCCGCCTTCGCGGCTGGCGCCGTTGTCGGACAGGACGATGATCAGCGTGTCGTCGAGTTCGCCCAGCCTTTCCAACTCGTCGACCAGGCGGCCGAGATGCACGTCGGTATGCTCGAGGAAGCCTGCATAGGCCGCCTGAAGATGGGTATAGAGCAGCTTCTGGTCGTCGGAGAGCGTGTCCCAGGCGGCGACCTCCTCGTTGCGCGGCGCGAGTTCCGCCTCGTCCGGCGCGATCCCAAGCTCCTTCTGCCGCTGCAGCCGGTCTTCGCGTGTGGCGTCCCAACCCTTGGCGAAGACGTCGACATAGGGCTCGATGAACGAGCGTGGCGCCTGGAATGGCGCGTGCGTGGCGCCGAAGGCCAGTTGCAGGAAGAAGGGCTCCTCGTCGCGGAAGACCGTGTGGTCGCGGACATAGGCGATGGCGCGGTCCACCAGGTCCTCGGTGAGGTGATAGCCTTCGCCGAACTCGCGGTCGACCTGGTGGTTGTCCTCGCACAGTTCCGGCGTCATCTGATCCGTGCAGCCGGGCAGGAAGCCGTAGAAGCGATCGAAGCCGCGACCGAGCGGCCAGTTGTGATAGGGGCCGGCCGGCGAGATTTCATGCGACGGCGTCAGATGCCACTTACCGACGAGATAGCTGCCGTAGCCCTGCTCGCGCAGCATCGCCGGCAACAATGCCACGTCGCGGTCGATGCAGCCGCGCGAATTGGGAAAGCCGGTGTCGGTGTCGGACAGGAAACGCATGCCGACGGCATGGTGGTTGCGCCCGGTCAGCAGGCAGGTGCGGGTCGGCGAACAGAGAGGCGTGACATGGAAGTTGGTATAGCGCAGTCCGCGCGCGGCCAGCCTGTCGATGGTCGGCGTGCGGATTTCCGAGCCGAAGCAGCCAAAGTCGGCCCAGCCGGTATCGTCCAGGACGACGACGACGATATTGGGCTTCTGCTCCTTGTGATTGCAGCTCGTCGGCCACCACGGCGTCGATTCCGCGACGGTCCGGCCGACATGGCCGGGAAACTTGTCATGTTTCATTGCAGTTCCTCGAAATCAGAAATCGGCCCTCAGGTCGCACTCGCGCTGAGATCGGCGGCGCAGCGGAAACCTAGGTGGCTCGAGGCTGCCTCGACGGCGTTGGAAGTGCGCGCCGAGACGCGGTAGCGGTTGCAGTAGCTGCGGTGGCAGAGATAGGAGCCGCCGCGCATGGCCTTGAGCTGGGGCCGGCTCGCCGACCAGCTGTCGGCCGTCCATTCCCAGACGTTGCCGACCATGTTGAAGAGGCCGTAGCCGTTGGGTTCGAAGGCATTCGCCGGTGCCGTCGACAGGAAGCCGTCCTCGGCCGAATTGTCGAAGGGGAAGCTTCCCTGCCAGATGTTGCAGCGATGCCTGTCCTCCTCGACAAGCTCATTGCCCCAGGGATAGATCTTGTCCTCAAGCCCGGCTCGGGCGGCGATTTCCCATTCGATCTCCGTCGGCAGCCGCTTGCCGCTCCAGGCCGCATAGGCCACGGCGTCGTTCCAGGAAACGTGCACGACCGGATGATCCTCTCGGTCGCGCCAATCCGAACCGGCCCCGTCGGGCATCGCCCAGCTTGCCCCCTTCACGGGCAGCCACCATTCCGGCGAACCCGTCTGCAGCGACAGCACGTCCCTTTCGGCGCTCGGGTGGAGCTGGGCATAGAAGACGAAGGACCAGCCGATGCGCTCCGCCTCGGTCAAATAGCCCGTCGCTTCCACGAAGCCGGCAAAGGCATGGTTCGTTACGGCCGTTCGATCGATCAGGAAGCCGGGGCTTGTGACCGTCCGCCGTGGCCCCTCGCCGTCCTCCGGATAGGCTTCCGGGCCGTCATAGCCGATGTGCCAGCTGCCGGCGGGAACGGCGGCCATGTCCGAGCTGTCCGTCCTGCGGGGCCCCGGCCTGGACTCGTGCACCGGGACCTGTTGCAGCTCGCTTTCCCGGACTGGTGAACAACACGGCATCGAGGCATTTCCTGGTGACGCCTGGATTTTCGGCTCCAAGCCATGGTTGGATTATTTGACAAAGCCCGGGCACGAGCCAATACATTTAGGCTTGAAGGCAATTCCAATTGGTTATGAGCCAGGCGCACGCCATGTCGTTCGAAGTCCCCAATCTCACCCTCCTCAAGCACTTCGTCATGGTCGCAGAAGACAAGGGAATTTCGAAGGCGGCAAAGCGGTTGCGCATCTCCCAGCCAGCGCTGTCCAAGAACATCAAGCGGCTCGAAGAAATGCTCGGCACGCGCCTCTTCGAAAGGCACTCCGGCGGCGCCGACCTCACACCCACCGGACAGGCCTTCTTCAATCGGGCCCAGATCATCGGGCTCGAATACGAGCATGCGGTGCAGGAGATACGCAACCTGCTGTCCGAGCAGGATGCCACAATCAGGGTCGCGGCGGGGCCGATCTGGTCTTCGACCATCCTGCCGGCGGCAGCCTCCCGCTTCCATAGGCGTTTTCCACGCCATCGCCTTTCGGTGCAGACCGGATCGGTCGACCAGCTTATCGAGGATCTGAGGCTCGGGCGCGTCGACATCTTCGCGGGCGCCGTCATCGCCAAGAGCAGGCTGCCGGGTTTCACCTCGCGCCGCGTCGCCAAGGCGCAGCTGGGCATCATGTGCGCCGAGCATCATCCTCTCGCCAAGATCGAGGGGCCGGTCGATCCAAAGGAGCTTGTCAGCTACCCGTTCGTGTCCTTCAACCTGAACAGGGACGTGCTGAAGATGCTCTCCGACTGGCTGAAGGAACGGGGCGCTCCCCCTCCCCGATACCTGCTCGAAACAAGCTCGATCTACACCTGCGCGGAGCTGGCCCGCTCGGGCGACTACCTGTTCTATGAATCGACGATGGTGGCGAGCAGCCCGATCGGACATGGGCTGAAGGTGCTCAAGACCGACAAGGAGATCTTCCAGTACGATCTGGGCTTCGTGTTCCGCCAGGGCATGGACAGGCTTCCTGCCCATAGCGGCCTAATGAAGGCAATGGTCGAGGTGTTCGAGGACAGGGGGTTGCGCAGCCTGCCGAGCGCCGCCGAATAGGCGGCGTTCCCCGGCGCGTCAGTCGATGTCGCCGTCGGGCGGCACGATCTCGCGATCGTCGCCGAGCTCGATCACCAGCCGATGGAGTTTACCCCTGAACCGGAACTCGCCCTCGATGGCGTCGCACACGGGCGGCATTCCGCTGCGGCCGATGAACATCGGCGCGAGCGAGATGCGCTGTAGGGTCTGGTGTTCGCGGTCGCCGGCCTGCCGCACCCCGTTCACCAGGAGGGCGCCATTGCCCCTGAGCATGCCGGTCTTCCTGTACTCGAAGCCGAGCGAGACGGTGCCGAAATCCGTCAGCGGCGCCGAAACCAGGCGAGTGACCTCGCCGACATGGTTGTAGGCATAGGTGAGCCGGCCGTCCCTCAAATAGAGGACATAGCCGCCGCCGCAATTGCCGTAGCTGACGATCGTCCCTTCCGATTCCGGATCGATCGTTACCTCGGCGGTGATCCGGTGCGAAGTGTCCTGGGTCAGGGGTGCTGCCGACGACGGGATCGACTCGAGCTGCGGAAAGAAGACATAGCTGTTGCGCGACCGGATCGAGTCGGGCTTTGCCTTGGCCCGGAAACGGACCTCCCTGTCATCGAGAGGCATGACGTCGTACCTGCCGGCCTCCGCCCACCAGCGCTCCGTCATCTCGCGGAGCTTGGCGGGATGCTCGCCCGCCAGATTACGGGTCTCGTTGAAATCCTCGTCTAGCTTGTAGAGCTCCCAATCGTCGAGCTCGAAGTCGTCTCCGCGCTTGTGCTTGGTGACGGCTTTCCAGCCCTTGTGCCAGATGCCGCGGTGGCCGAACATTTCGAAATACTGGGCGTCCTTGCGCGTATCTGCATCGGGCGCATCGAAGGTATAGGCGAAGCTGGTGCCGTGCACCGGCATCTGGCTGACGCCCTTGTAGACTTCCGGCGCCTCCACCCCGCAGACTTCGAGCACGGTCGGAGTGATGTCGACGACATGGTGAAACTGGTGGCGGATGCTGCCCTTGTCGGCGATGCGCCTGGGCCATGACACGATCATCGGGTCGCGTACGCCGCCGCCATGGGTGAAGGACTTGAACAAGCGCAGCGGCGTGTTGCTGGCCTGGGCCCATCCCCACGGATAGTTGCTGTTGCTCCGCGGGCCGCCGATTTCATCGATTTCGGCAAGGTTGCGTTCGAACGACTCGGGTATCTGATTGAAGCGCCTGAGCACATTGGTCGTGCCCTCCGGGCCGCAGTCGATGGAAGCGCCGTTGTCGGAGATGACCACGATCAATGTGTTGTCGAGCTTGCCGGTGGTCTCGATGAAATCGAGAAGCCGGCCCAGTTGCTCGTCGGTGTATTCGAGGAAGCCAGCGTAGGCCTGCTGCAGCCTGACGGCGACCCTCTTCTGGTCGGCCGAGAGCTGGTCCCAGTCTTCGACCCCCGGGGCATCGGGCGGCAGTTCGGTCGAGGCCGGCACCAGGCCCATCGCCTTCTGCCGGTCGAGCCGCTTTTGCCGGACGACGTCCCAGCCGCAGTCCCAGACGCCCTCGTAGCGATCCATGTAGGCCTTGGGCACCTGATGCGGGAAATGCCCGGCCGAGAAAGCAAGGTTCAGGAAGAACGGCGTCTCGGGTGCCAGCGAGACGTGTGTGCCGAGCATCTCGATCGCCTTGTCCACCAGGTCGGCCGTCAGGTGATAGCCTCCTTCCGGTGTATTCGGCTGGGCGACCGCGTGGTTGTCCTCGACCAGTTCGGGGTAGTACTGGTCGGTGCTGCCATTCATGAAGCCGTAGAAGCGATGAAATCCGCGACCGAGCGGCCACTGGTCGAACGGCCCGACGGCGGTGATCTCATCCGTTTGCGCGACATGCCACTTGCCGACCGCGAAATTGGCATAGCCGGCGCCACCCAGCATCTCGGCGATCGTCGCCGCCCGATGCGAGATCGAACCACGACCGTTGCGGTAGCCGAAGTCAAAATTGGCAAGGCAGCGCATGCCGACGGAATGGTGGTTGCGTCCGGTGAGCAGGCACGCCCGCGTCGGCGAACACATCGTGGTGGTGTGGAAATTGCTGTAGCGAAGCCCGTTCCTGGCAAGCCGATCGAAATTGGGGGTGCGGATCTCCGACCCGAAGCAGCCGAGGTCGGCATAGCCAACGTCGTCGAGGATGACATAGATGACGTTCGGGCTGTCCGCAGCCGGCCTGGGTCTCGTTTCGAACCAGTTGTCGGACTCATGATAGGTGCGGCCGACACGGCCTGTGCTGCGGTCGTTGGACATCTGGAAACGCCTCGAATTCAAGGTGAACCGGCGATGCCGCATGTCGCCCGGCGCGCACGCGGCACCCATTCAGGCACGGCCCGACCCGCCTGTCGGCGGGTTGGGTTTGCGGCGGCTTACATGGCCACGCCGGGATCCCAGCGGATGATCCACTTCTCGAGTATCGAGACGATCGCGAAACCGGTGATCGCGATGACGGAGGCAGTCAGGATCGTCGCGAAGAGCCGGGGCGTGTTGAAGTCGAACATGCTCTGGAGCAGCAGATAGCCGATGCCCTGGTTGGCCCCGATCCATTCGCCGACGATCGCGCCGAGCACGCACATCGTCACCGAGATCTTCAGCGCCGAGAAGATGTAAGGCATCGCGCTGTAGATGCGGATGCGCAGGAAGACCTCGGTCTTGGAAGCGGACAGCACCCGCATCAGTTCCAGCAGCTGCGGATTGACCGCCCGGAAGCCGCGGACCGAGTTGACCAGCGTCGGGAAGAAGCAGATCAGCGCCGCAATGACGATCTTCGGCTCGATGCCGTTGCCGAGGATGATCTTGAGCACGGGTGCAATCGCCACGATCGGGATCGTCTTGATCAGGATCGCCACGGGATAGAACATCTCCTCGACGGCCTTGTTATAGACGAAGGAAACGGCAACCAGCAGCGCCACCGTATTGCCCAGCAGGAAGCCCAGGAAAGCCTCGGTGATCGTCGGAACGGCGGCTTCGAGAAGCAGCGGCAGGTCCCGTGACAGCGCACCGGCCACGTCCGTCGGCGCCGGCACGAGATAGGGCGGCACCTTGAACAGGGTTATGACCAGCTGCCAGATGACCAGCGTGAGGGATAATCCCAGCACTGCCATGCCGAGTGCCCGCGTCGCTTCCGGGCTTGGGAGGATGCTCCAGAAGCGGGGCAACGGGGCGGAGGCAGTGTCGACTGAACGATCAAGGCTCATGGCTTATCCAGCTCCCAGCATGTCGCGCAGCTTGGCGACGTGGTGGCCAAGTTCCGGGGCGTCCTTCAGGGCGAGGCCACGCTCTTCCGGAAGGTCGACCTCCAATATCCCGCCGATCCTGGAGGGGCGGCGGCTCATCACCACGACGCGCTGCGACAGGAAAACGGCCTCCTGCAGCGAATGCGTGACAAAGACGATGGTCATGCCGCTCTGCTTCCAGATGCGCAGCAGCTCGACGTTCAGCGTGTCGCGCACCAGCTCATCGAGCGCCCCGAAGGGCTCGTCCATCAGCAGAACCTTCGGCCGAGTGACAAGGGCGCGCGCGATCGACACGCGCTGGCGCATGCCGCCCGACAGCTCCGAGGGCAGCGCATCCTCGAAGCCCTCCAGCTCGACGAGCTTCAGCGCTTCGCGCGGATCCATGAAATTGCCGGCCTTCGGATTTGCCCCACCCACCTCGAACGGCAGCCGGACATTGTCGATCACCTTGGCCCAAGGCATCAGCACCGATTGCTGGAAGACCATGGAGAAGGTGCGGGAGGCACGTGCGGCAGACGGCGTTCCGCCGAAGATCCTGACCTTGCCCTCCGAAGGTTCGATGATGTCGGCGATGGTGCGCAGCAATGTGGACTTGCCGCAGCCCGAATGCCCGATCAGGGAGACGAATTCACCTTCGCGGACCGCCAGCGAGACATTGTCGATGGCGCGCACGGCTTTCGAGCTGCCGCCGAATGTCACGGCCACGTTATCGATCTCGATGGCGTTCCTCGCCGGGGCAGCGCCAACTTCGCCAAGGCCGGCGGCCACGGCAGCCTGGGCCATCGCGTTCACCGCTTCGTCCTCTTCGCAGCTGCGAGAGCACGGCCGTCGAACACATCTTCCGCGGTTAGCTCGGGCTTGATCTCGCCGATCTTCGCGTAGGTCTGGAGCGTGGCGTTCCAACGGTCCTTGCTGATATTGGCAAAGCCATACTCGCGCGTTTCATCGGTGTAGATGTAGTCGGCCACGATCACCTTGAGGGAGGCGAGTTCCTTGTCCTTCTCGATGGCGCTCGACATCGAGGCGACCATGTCGATGGCTTCCTCCGGATGGTCTGCCGCATAGGCCCAGCCCTTGTCGCAGGCCTCGAGGAACTTCGCCAGCATGTCGCCGTCGGACTCGATCAGGTCGGAGCGCGCGATGTAGTAGTTGGACTGGAACTGCAGCCCGTTGTCCCAGATGCTCTGGGTGTTGTAGCCGCCTGGATGCTGCAGGATCGGGGCATTCTGGGCGACGTTGGTCGGCCAGGAGGCGACGACGTCGACCTGATCCTGGAGAAGTCCCGGAATCTGGGCCTGGATGAAGGTGATGTCCTCGAACTTCAGGCCGCTGTGGTCGAGCACGGCCTTCACCTGGGCGGTCGCGCCCTGGCTTGCGCCGATGCGTTTGCCCTTCCAGTCGACCACTGATTTGATGTTGGCTTCGCCGAGCGAATAGAAAGTCAGCGGCGCCTTCTGGAAGGCGGCGCCGAAGGTCTTGATCGGCAGCCCCTGGTTTGCGGCATACATGATCTCCGGCGCATAGGCAGTCGCAATCTGCGCCACGCCCGAGAGCGTTTCCTGCACCGTGTTGGAGTTCGGACCGCCGGGAAGGATCTCCACGGCAAGACCCTTTTCGGCGAAATAGCCTTTCTTCAAGGCGACGATTTCGCCGGCCGACGCCGCATTGTAGAGCCAGGCGAGTTGCAGCTTGACCTGCTTCTCCTGGGCACGTGCGGGGGCAACCAAACCACCCTCGGCGAAGCTGGCGACAGCCAGTATTCCCAGGGCGGCCAAGAGTGAACGTCGGCTGATCATCTTTATCCTCCAATCAGACAAGCCCAACGACCTAATCTCGTCGAGGATAGCCCGCAACCGGCGGGCCCACATCATAACATGCCTCTGCGAACGCATTCCATGTGGTTATGGATGGCATGCCCTGGACGCTGGTCTCGCCCGTGCCAATGCCGAACGTCCCCCGGCCGAAGCCCCACGCAAGTCACACGATGGCGTCGGCAGCGGGCACAACCATCAGCCTACAAACTCTCCCCCTGCCCTTGCGTTGCCATCCATGCGAGCATCAGCCATTGATGATCGAAGCCTTGACCGGCCGGAATTCGGGGCGGACCGACCTCGATCCCGATGACCTTCCAAAAAGAGCCTCGACGCACGCCGCCAGGGGCGCGATCCGTTCGGAAAATGGCGAAACTGCTTCGCGCAGAATTAACCGTTCCGGCACTTGTGCGAAAATTCCAACCGGCGGATTTTAGGGACGATTTGGGCGGGCGGCTTGCCTTGCGCCAAATGTGTTGTCGCCGCCGGCGTGGGAAGAGTGCGCTGAAGCAGCGCCGAATGCCGGCAGACCCGGTGCTCCAGAGCTAGCAGGGGCGGTACGCGATCCGTGTCATTGTCATGGCTCGCTTCGCCGCCTGCGCGCCCGGCGCACCGCATGGGAGGTAGAAAAGTGGTCGAAAAGTTCTTCAACCTGGAGGAGCAGGGCTCGTCCGTGCGGACGGAGGTGATCGCGGGCATCACCACTTTCCTGACGATGTCCTACATCATCTTCGTCAATCCCGAGATCCTTTCGTCTACGGGCATGGATCGCAGCGCCGTCTTCGTGGCCACCTGCCTTGCGGCAGCGCTCGGCTCGATGATCATGGGCGTGGTCGCCAGATGGCCGATCGGCATGGCGCCGGGCATGGGCCTCAACGCCTTCTTCGCCTTCACCGTCGTGGGCGCGATGGGTTTCACCTGGCAGCAGGCGCTGGGCGCGGTGTTCATCTCCGGTGTCATCTTCCTGATCCTGACGGTCACCGGCGTGCGCAGCTGGCTGATCGCCGGCATCCCGCACTCGATGCGCAGCGCCATCGCGGCCGGCATCGGCCTGTTCCTCGGCATCATCGCGCTGAAAAGCTCGGGCATCGTCGTCGACAGCCCGGCGACGCTGGTGACGCTCGGCGACCTCAGCCAGACCGGCACGCTGCTCGCTATCCTCGGCTTCTTCATCATTGCCGCGCTCGACGCGCTCAAGGTGCGCGGCGCCATCCTGATCGGCATCCTCGTCATCACGGTACTGTCGATGGCGCTGGGCGTCAGCCAGTTCAACGGCATCGTTTCCATGCCGCCGTCGATCCTGCCGACCTTCCTGCAGCTCGACGTCGTCGGCGCCCTGAACGCAGGGTTGGTGCACGTGATCCTGGTGTTCGTGCTGGTCGAGGTGTTCGACGCCACCGGCACGCTGATCGGCGTCGCCAAGCGCGCCGGCCTGATCGAGCCCGGCAAGCCCAACCGCCTCGGCCGCGCCCTGCTCGCCGACAGCACGGCGATCGTCGCCGGCTCGCTGCTCGGGACCAGCAGCACCACCGCCTATGTCGAAAGCGCCTCCGGCGTCCAGGCCGGCGGCCGCACCGGGCTGACAGCGCTGGTCATCTCGCTGCTGTTCCTTGCAGCCCTGTTCTTCTCGCCGCTGGCGGGTTCGGTGCCGGCCTACGCCACCGCCCCCGCCCTGCTCTACGTCGCCGGCCTGATGATGCGCGAACTGGTCGAGGTCGAGTGGGAAGACGTCACCGAAGCCATCCCGGCAGCACTCACCGCGCTGATGATGCCCTTCACCTACTCGATCGCCAACGGCCTGGCCTTCGGCTTCGTCAGCTACGCGGTCCTGAAGACCCTGACGGGACGCCCCGGCCAGGTGCATGCCGCAACCTGGCTCGTCGCAGCCTTGTTCATCATCCGCTTCGCCTTCTTCACCGAATGAGGCTTCCATGCCGGGCGCCGTCGCGCCCGGCATGCCCGCCTTGGCGGGCGGAACCGGGCAATTGCGCCTACAAGAACAATACCAGTTTAACACCTGAAAAAAATTCTGCATAAAGGAGCCATCTTCAAACGGGTGGCTCCGATGAGCGATCAGGCAATCCTCGACTTCCTCGCAAGCGAGCTTTCGGGCGAGAGCGGCGAACCGCTGTACCGCCGACTGGAAGATGCCATCAAGCAGGCGATCTCCACCGCCCAACTCAAGCGTAACGCCGTCATCCCGAGCGAGCGCACCTTGTGCGACGCGCTCGGCATCTCCCGCGTCACCGTGCGCAAGGCCATCGACGGGCTCGTCTCCGACGGACTGCTCGACCGCCGCCAGGGCGCCAAGACCGTGGTCTCGTCGCGCCTGGAGAAGTCGCTGGCGACCATGACCAGCTTTTCCGAGGACATGCGCTCGCGCGGGCTGGAGCCCGGCTGCGTGTGGATTTCGCGAGAGATTTCACGACCTTCGCCGGCGGAAATGATGGCGCTGGGCATCTCCGGCAGCGAAAAGGTGGTTCGCCTGCGCCGCCTGCGTACGGCCGACGACACGCCCATCGCCATCGAGATCGCCACGCTGCCGGCCCGCTTCGTGCCCGATCCCCAGGCGGTGAAGGAATCGCTCTACGAATATCTCGAAGCAACCGGCGCCCTGCCCGTGCGGGCGCTGCAGCGCATGCAGGCCAAACCCGCCACCGACGAGGAGCGCCAGCTTCTCGACACGCCGGAGGACACCTCGCTGCTCGTCATGGAGCGCCGCTGCTTCCTCGCCGACGGCCAGATCGTCGAATTCACCCAGACCAAGTACCGCGGCGACGTCTACGACTTCGTGATCGAACTGATGCGATAATACCAGTTTAAAGCCTGTTGCAATCTGGTCTTATATTGCTACCGTCTGGGCATCACAGGAGATGCCCGCGTGCCGCTTGACTTCAAAGCCCTCGACAATGGTCTCATCGTGTCCTGCCAGCCCGTGAAGGATGGCGCCATGGACAAGGCGGAGATGGTCGTGGGCTTCGCGCTGGCGGCCATCGACGGCGGCGCCGCAGCCCTGCGCATCGAGTCGGCGGAGTATGTCGCCGCCGTCCGCGCCGCCACCGACAAGCCGATCATCGGCCTGGTCAAGCGCGACCTCGAAGACACGCCCGTCCGCATCACCCCCTGGCTGGAGGACGTCGACGCGCTCGCCAGGGCTGGCGCCGACGTGATCGCCTTCGACGCCACCCAGCGCGTCCGCCCGGTCACGACCAGGGCGATCATCGAACGCATCCATTCGCATGGCCGCGCCGCCATGGCCGATTGTTCCATCGTCTCCGACGCCGAACAGGCGCTGGCCGAAGGCGCCGACGTCGTCGGCTCCACGCTTGCCGGCTACACCGGCTCGGTCGAGCCGACCGAGCCCGATTTCGCGCTGATCGCGGCCATGCGCCGGCTCACGCCGCATGTGGTTGCCGAGGGCAATGTCCGCACCCCCGCCCAAGCTCAGCAAGCGGCGGCGTCGGGCGCCTCGATGGTCGTTGTCGGTTCGGCCATCACCCGGCCGGAATACGTGACCTCCTGGTTCCGCGCCGCACTCGACGAAACCATCGCCAAGGCCGGAGCCTGATCGCCGTGGCCGACACCGTCCTCGCCCTCGACATCGGCGGCACCAAGATGCTCGCGGCCCTCGTGCGCGGCGACGCTGTGGTCGAGACGCACAGGATGCCGACCCCGCGCAGCGGCGATCCCGAGCAGTGGCTGACGGCCCTGTTCGACGCGATTTCCGGCTGGAAGGGTCGCTACGCAACGGTAGGCGTCGCCGTCACCGGCATCATCGACGACGGCTTGTGGTCGCCGCTCAACCGCAAGACACTCGACATCCCCGACCGCTTCCCGCTGGTCGAAACCGTCAGGCGTCTCGCCGGCACGGACGCCGTTCTCGCCGCCAACGACGCGCAGGCTGCCGCCTGGGGCGAACATTCCTTCGGCGCAGGACAGGGCCAGGACCTCGTCTTCCTGACCATCTCCACCGGCATCGGCGGCGGCATCGTCGTCAACGGCCGCCTGCTCGGCGGGCTCGCCGGCCATTTCGGCCTGCTGCGCAGCCTGAAAGAGGATGCCGGCGTGCTCGAGGACCACGTCTCCGGCAACTGGATCGCCGCGCAGGCTGCCCCCCACCACGCAGGCGCCAGCGCGCGCGAAGTCTTCGAGGCGGCTGCGACCGGCCAGGCTTGGGCGAAGGACATCATCCAGGCCTCGGTGCGCCAGACCGCGCTCCTGTGCCGCAACATCCAGCTGGTGCTCGACCCTGCCCGCATCGTCATCGGCGGCGGCATCGGCCTTGCTCCGGGCTATCTCGAATCCGTACGGCAGGCGCTGGGAAGCCTGCCGCCACGGCTCACCCCGCAACTTCACGCCGCAGCACTCGCAGAGAGCGCCGGCGTCGTGGGCATCGCGGATCTAGCAAAACGTCAGAATTGACCAAGAGGGAGAACACCAGATGACATTTTCCAACGTGCGAAAAGGCGGCCTGATCGCGGCTGCGATCGCCAGCCTGCTGGCGAGCCCCGCCTTCGCCAAGGTGACCGTGCTCGGCTGGCCGGGCGGCCCGGAAGAAACCGCGCTGCGCGCCGCCGCCGACGCCTACAACGCCAAGTCGGACACCTCGGACGCCAACAAGGTCGAGCTGCTGTTCTTCAACCGCGACGGTTTCTGGGACAAGCTGCAGGCCGACCTCGCCGCCGGCTCGAAGGCCTTCGACGTCAACCTGCTCGCCACCTATTCGATCGGCCGCTACGCGCCGTTCATGGAGCCGGTCGAGCTGTCGGATGAAGCCAAAGCGGTCTATGGCGACTCCGTGCTCACCACCATGCAGTACGAAGGCAAGCAGTTCGGCGTTCCGACCGACCTGTCGCTGCATTTCATGTACTACCGCAAGGACCTGATCGACGCCCTGATGAAGGACGACGCGGCCAAGGCCAAGTTCGCCGAAATCTCGGAAAAGCATCTCGGCAAGAAGCTCGAGCCGAAGAACCCGGACGAGTGGACCTGGGACGACTATGCCGCGACCGCGCTCTATTTCACCCAGGCCGTGAACCCCGACAGCCCGACCCGCTACGGCACCGTGCTGCAGCTCAAGAACCTGCTGTTCAACATGATGGTGTTCCAGTCGCTGCCGCGTTCCTATGGCGGCAACTGGATGGACGCGGGCGGCAAGGTCACGGTCAACTCAGACGCCTATCGCAAGGGCCTCGAGACCTACAAGCTGCTCTATGACGCCGGCGCCACCCCGCGTGACTCGCTGTCCTACGAATTCGCCGAGGCCAATGCCGCCTACGCGTCCGGACAGGTCGCTGCCATGGTGCAGTGGAACGCCGCGGCCTCCGACCTGACTTCGAAGGAGAAGTCGCCGACCGTCGCCGAGGTCACCGAGACCATCGCGCCGCCTGCCGGCCCCGAAGGCCGCTTCACCCACATCCACGGCCTCGGCTTCGGCCTCAACAAGAACGCCGAGAACAAGGATGGCGCCAAGGCCTTCATCAAGTGGCTGTCGTCGAAGGAAGCCGCCCTCATCTACGCCACGAACAGCGGTGCCCCGGCGCTCACGCCCGACATCGTCAAGGAAGTCGCGGCCAAACGTCCCGACCTCGTCACGCTCGGCGAGTTCGCCAGCAAGTATGGCTACGTCATGAACGGCGGCACCTCGGCCAAGGCGCTCTCGGTCTACGAGCTCCAGGCCAAGGAGTTCACCGGCTACTGGTCGGGCCAGCAGTCGCTCGACGACGCCCTTGCCAACACCGAGAAGGGCATGACCGAGTTGCTCAAGTAACGGCATGGCCGGTGGCGGCACCAGCTGCCACCGGCCATTCCCACAGGTTCAGGATTCGGCACCTCCCTGCGCCTCCATGCCCATGGCATGACGAAAGGGCGATCCTGGCACCTATTCCGCCCCGCGCGGGTCCGAGGTGCCGAGTCCTGAATACATACAGACGCCACCGCCGCCGGGTCCGGCCAGCGACCATTGCTTCCATTGGAAGCCAGCCTTAGATCGATTGATGTCAACGCTATCGCAACGCGCCCCCTCGTCCGAATTCCGCCTGCTGGCAACCCCGCTGGTGCTGTTCCTGCTCGTCTTCCTGGGCTTCCCGGCGATCGTCAATCTCGTCTATTCGGTCTCCGAGGTCAGTTTCGAGAGCCTGCGCAGCCCCGAGATCACCGGCTTCTCCAACTTCGCCGCCGTCTGGAACGACTCGTCGTTCTGGCAGGCCAGCTGGTTCTCGTTCCGCTTCGGCCTGCTGACGGCCGTGCTCGAATGCGCGCTCGGCCTGTTCCTCGCCATCTTCCTTTCGCCTCTCATTGAAAAGCGCAGCTGGCTGATGGCGATCCTGATGCTGCCGCTGATGGTGGCGCCGGCACTCGTCGGCCTGATGTACCGCCTCGTGCTGCACGAGTTCGTCGGCCCGGTGCCCTATTATCTCTGGACCTGGTTCGGCGCGAGTTTTTCGTTCCTCGGACCAGCTTCGGCCTTCTGGACGCTGATCGTCGTCGAGACGCTGCAGTGGACGCCGTTTGCCTTCCTGCTCTTCTACATGGCCTACCAGGCCATCCCCAGGGAGATCGTCGAGGCGTCGGCCATGGACGGCGCGCGCTACCGCCATCGTCTCTGGTACATCGAGCTGCCGTTGATGGCGCCGACCATCGTGGTCGCGCTGCTCATCCGCTTCATCGACGGCTTCCGCGTCTTCGACAACGTCTATGTGCTGACCGGCAGCGGCCCCGGCGGCTCCACAGCCTCTCTGTCTATCTACATCTACGAGGCCTTCTTCAAGCAGGGCGCAATCGGCAAGGCAGTCGCGGCCTCCGTCATCCTGTTCGTGGTGTCGTTCGCGGTCCTCTACGGCCTCAACGCCATCGCCGCGAGCCGCAAGGGAGCCCGCTGATGATCAACGCCCTTCGCTGGATCGTCTTCGCCGTCGCGGCGTTGGCGATGAACTTCCCGATCCTCGTCACGCTGTCGACCTCGTTCAAGAGCGCGCGCGAGCTGTCCACCAATCCCGGCCTCTGGGTCTATGCGCCTACGCTCGACAACTACGCGACCGTCTTCACCGTCTCCGACCGGCTGAACATCTTCCTCTACCTGATGAACAGCGTCGCGGTCGCCGCCCTCGGCACGTTGCTGGCGGTAGCGCTCGCCTTGCCCGCCGCCTATGCGATCGCCCGCGGCAAGCTTGGCGAGCGCACGCTCCTGCCCTTCATCGTCAATTTGCGCGCCGTGCCGCTGATCATCTTCGCCATCCCGCTCTACATGATGTTCCAGTGGCTTTCGCTGCTCGACACGCGCCTCGGCCTCGGCCTGATCCTGACCATCGTCAACCTGCCGCTGGCCCTCGTCATCCTGGTCAACGCCATCCGCGACCTGCCGGGCGAGCTCGACGAAGCGGCGCTGATGGACGGCGCGACGCGCTTCCAGATCCTGACCAGGGTGATCGCGCCGCTCTGCCGCCCGGCCATCGTCACCAGCCTGATCTTCGGCTTCATCACGGCCTGGAACGAGTTCCTGTTCGGCCTGATGCTGACCACGTCCAAGGCCGTGCCGATCACCGTCGGCGCCTCGTTCTTCTTCGCCGCAAGCGGCGGCGGCGTGCAGTGGGGCGTGGCCTCGGCCGTCATGATCGTCGGCGCCTTGCCGCCGATGCTGCTCGGCCTTCTCATGTATCGCCAGATCAGCGGGTCGATGACGGCAGGCGCGGTCAAGGGCTGAACGCACATCGGCCCCCTGACACGCAGTTTGTCCACGTCGAAGGGCCCGGCCACGGCACGAAATCCAGTTTCGCTTTTGATTTCGCCACCTCGATACGAAACCGTGCACGCCCAACTGCCTTGCACGGGCCGACCTGGCCTGTTTCGCGCCTCCTGCACGCGCGCCTGACGGCAGACGCTTGCCTATATCACCGCACGCTTGCTGGTTCACCGGCCGATCGTCCGTCCGCCGAAGCTTGACGCAATGCTGCTGAACATCCTGCTTTCGACGTTCACAGGCACGTCACCGCTGACGTAACGTAGCGCGATACATTTCGTTTGACATTCGTTCGAGTTTCGCTTTACCTCAATTCACTCTTCGAAAAAGCATAACTTTGCTGCACTGCGAAAAGGCGACGAAGGCGTGGGCGGACAGGACTTGCACGACATTTTCGTCATCGGCGGCGGCATCAACGGGTGCGGGATCGCACGCGACGCGGCAGGGCGCGGCTACTCGGTCTACCTCGCCGAAATGGACGACCTCGCCAGCGGCACGTCGTCGTTTTCGACCAAGCTCATCCATGGTGGCCTGCGCTACCTCGAGCACTACGAGTTCCGGCTGGTGCGCGAGGCGCTGATGGAGCGCGAGGTGTTGTGGAAGAACGCGCCGCACATCATCTGGCCGATGCGTTTCGTGCTACCTCACGCGGAGGGCCTGCGGCCCGCCTGGCTGCTGCGGCTCGGCCTCTTCCTCTACGACCATATCGGCGGCCGCAAGCTCCTGCCCGCCACCCGGACGCTCGACATGCGCAGCGACCCGGCCGGCAAGCCGCTGAAGCCGATCTTCAGGCGCGCCTTCGAGTATTCGGACGGCTGGGTCAACGACGCCCGCCTCGTGGTGCTCAACGCCCGCGACGCGGCCGACCGCGGCGCCGTCATCCGCACCCGCACCAAGGTCACGGCCGCACGGCGCGAAAACGGCCACTGGATCGTCAGGACGGAAGACCTGCGCAGCGGCGCCGTCCACGAGATCAAGGCACGGCTGATCGTCAACGCCGCCGGCCCCTGGGTCGACCGGGTGCTGGCCGAAACGGTGGGACAGGATGCCCACAACGTGCGGCTGGTGCAGGGCAGCCACATCGTTGTGCGCAAGAAGTTCGACGACCCGCGTGCCTACTTCTTCCAGAACAAGGACGGCCGGATCATCTTCGCCATCCCCTACGAGGACGACTTCACCCTGATCGGCACGACCGACCAGGATTACGACGGCGACCCGCGCAGCGCCAGAATCAGCGAGACCGAGATCGCCTATCTCTGCGATGCGGCGAGCGAGTATTTTGCCGAGCCGGTCAGGCCCGAGCACATCGTCTGGACCTATTCCGGCGTGCGTCCGCTCTACGACGACGGCGCCAGCAAGGCGCAGGAAGCGACGCGCGACTATGTGCTGAAGGCGGACGGCGGCAACGGTCAGGCGCCGATCGTCAACATCTTCGGCGGCAAGATCACCACCTACCGGCGTCTCGCCGAGTCGATGCTCGATATCGTCGAGAAGCACCTCGGTCGGAAGGGCCAGCCCTGGACCGCGGCCGCGGCGCTGCCCGGCGGCGAGTTCGAGGCGACCGCCTTCGATGCCGAAGTTGTCAAGCTGAAGGCCGCCTATCCGTTCCTGGAAATGCCTCTGGCGCGGCGCCTGACCCGGCTCTACGGAACGCGGGCAAGAGTGCTGCTGGGACTGGCGAAATCCGAAGCCGACCTCGGGCGCAATTTCGGCGCCGACCTCTACGAAGCCGAGGTCCGCTACCTGGTCGACAAGGAATGGGCCGTCACCGCCGACGACATATTGTGGCGGCGCACCAAACGGGGCCTGAAGCTCGGCAAGGAGCAGAAGGCGGTCCTCGAAGAATTTCTGCACGGAATAGGCCCGGGCGTACGCAACGCCGCGGCGGAATAGGCCTTGGGCCTGGTTCTGCCCACGGGAGGAGGCAAAAAATGCTGGAACTCAGGAATGTAACGAAGACGGTGGCGGGCGCGGACCATATCCGCGACGCGTCGCTCACGCTTCGGCACGGCAGCCTCAACGTCCTCCTGGGGCCGACGCTCTCGGGCAAGACCAGCCTGATGCGGCTTATGGCCGGGCTGGACAAGCCGACCTCGGGCTCCGTCTGGTTCGACGGCACCGACGTGACCGGCGTGCCGGTCCAGAAGCGCAACATCGCCATGGTCTACCAGCAATTCATCAACTACCCGGCGATGACCGTCTACGACAACATCGCCTCGCCGCTGCGCGTCGCCGGCGCCGACAGGGGGCGCATCGACCGCGAGGTCCGGCGCGCCGCCGAACTGCTCAAGCTCACCCCTTATCTCGACCGCACGCCACTCAATCTCTCAGGCGGCCAGCAACAGCGCACCGCGCTTGCCCGGGCCATAGTCAAGAACGCCAAGCTGGTGCTGCTCGACGAGCCGCTGGCAAACCTCGACTACAAGCTGCGCGAGGAGCTGCGCGCCGAACTGCCGAAGATCTTCGCCGAGACGGGCGCGATCTTCGTCTACGCCACGACCGAGCCGCACGAGGCGCTGCTGCTCGGCGGCAATGTCGCGACCCTTTCGGAGGGCAGGATCACCCAGTTCGGCCCGACGATCGAGGTGTTCCGCAAGCCGAACGACCTGATCACCGCCCGGACCTTCGCCGATCCGCCGCTCAACACCATCGTTTTGAAGAAGAGCGGCAGAACCTTCCTCATCGACGGCGGCGTCAGCCTTCCGGTTCCCGCCGAACTGGCCGGCATCGCCGATGCGAGCTACACCATCGGCTTCCAGCCCCACCATCTTTCCTTCGAGAAGCGTACTTCAGACGCGGTGGGCGTCAGGGCAAAGGTCTCGGTCACGGAAATCACCGGCTCGGAGAGCTTCGTGCATCTCAACTTCGCCGATGCCCGGTGGGTAATGCTCACCCATGGCATCAGGGACATCGAGCCCGACGAGACGATCGAGGTGTTCATCGATCCGCGCCACGTCATGGTGTTCGACGCCGAAGGGCGCGCCGCCATGCCCGCGCAGCAACTGGCCGCATAGGAGGACATGATGGCACGCATCGACCTCAGCCACATCCGCCACGCCTACGGCCCCAACCCCAAGTCGGGCAAGGACTATGCGCTCAAGGAAGTGCACCACACCTTCGAGGACGGCGGCGCCTATGCCCTGCTCGGCCCGTCCGGCTGCGGCAAGACCACGCTGCTCAACATCATCTCGGGCCTGCTGCACCCCTCGCACGGGCAGCTGCTGTTCAACGGCAAGGACGTCACGCGGCTGTCGACGCAGGAGCGCAACATCGCCCAGGTGTTCCAGTTCCCGGTGATCTACGACACCATGACGGTCTACGACAACCTCGCCTTCCCCTTGCGCAACCGCGGCGTCGCCGAAGCCGAGGTCGACCGCAAGGTTCGCGAGACGCTCGACATGATCGACCTCGCGAGCTGGGCGAAGCGCAAGGCGCGCGGACTGACCGCCGACCAGAAGCAGAAGATCTCGCTCGGGCGCGGGCTCGTGCGCTCCGACGTCAACGCCATCCTGTTCGACGAGCCGCTGACGGTCATCGACCCGCACATGAAATGGGTGCTGCGGTCCCAACTGAAGCAGCTCCACCGCCGCTTCGGCTACACCATGATCTATGTCACGCATGACCAGACCGAGGCGCTGACCTTCGCCGACAAGGTCGTCGTCATGTACGACGGCGAGATCGTCCAGATCGGAACGCCGGCCGAACTGTTCGAGCGCCCCAAGCACACGTTCGTCGGCTATTTCATCGGCTCTCCGGGCATGAACGTCATGCCCGTATCGGTCGAGGGCCGGCAGGCGCGGATCGGCGGACACGTCATCGATCTGCCGGGCACGCCGCAGGCCGCCGATGGCGCCATCGAACTCGGCATCCGGCCCGAATATGTGCGGGTCGGCCGCAGCGGCATGCCGGTAGCGGTCCACAAGGTCGAGGACATCGGCAGCCACAAGGTGGTGCGCGCCAGGCTCGAAGGGCGCGAGATCGCGGCCGTCATCGGCGAAGACGACGAGGTGCCGGCCGACCCGCATGTCAGCTTCGATCCGGCCGGCATCAACCTCTACGACAAGTCCTGGCGCGTCGAGATGGGAGCCTGACCATGGAAAAGACCTGGAACAACAAAGCCTGGTTCATGGTGCTTCCGGTGCTCGTGCTCGTCGCCTTCTCGGCGGTCATTCCGCTGATGACGGTGGTCAACTACTCGGTCCAGGACACGTTCGGCGGCAACCAGTTCTTCTGGGCCGGCAGCGAATGGTTCGAGGAAATCCTGAGTTCCGACCGCTTCTGGGAAGCGATGGGCCGCAACCTCATCTTCTCGGCAATCATCCTCGCAATCGAGGTCCCGCTCGGCATCTTCATCGCGCTCAACATGCCGCGCAAGGGCTGGGGGGTGCCGGTGTGCCTGGTGCTCATGGCGCTGCCGCTGCTGATCCCGTGGAACGTCGTCGGCACGATCTGGCAGGTCTTCGGCCGCATCGACATCGGCCTGCTCGGCTACACGCTGTCGGCGCTCGGCTTCGATTACAACTACGTCAACGACCCGTTCGACGCCTGGGTCACCGTCATCGTCATGGATGTCTGGCACTGGACCAGCCTGGTCGTCCTGCTCTGCTATGCCGGACTCGTGTCCATCCCGGACGCCTTCTACCAGGCCGCCAAGATCGACGGCGCCTCGCGCTGGGCGGTGTTCCGCTACATCCAGCTGCCGAAGATGCAGCGCGTTCTGCTCATCGCCGTGCTGCTCCGCTTCATGGACTCGTTCATGATCTACACCGAGCCCTTCGTCGTGACCGGCGGAGGCCCCGGCAATTCGACCACCTTCCTGTCGATCGACCTCGTCAAGATGGCGGTCGGCCAGTTCGACCTCGGCCCGGCCGCGGCGATGTCCATCATCTACTTCCTCATCATCCTCCTGCTGTCATGGGTCTTCTACACCGTGATGACCAACTACGACGCGGAGCGCTGAAATGAGCGGCGCAAGGGAAACTGTCGTGAATGCGGACAAGGACGGCGTCATGCGAACCGCAGGGACGGCGACGGCACTGCAGCGCGGCGGCGCTTCGGACGAGGCGCTGGCCCGCCGCATGAAGCGGCGCGGCGAGGAATCGCGCTTCTGGTGGGTCGTGCCCACCCTCTACATCGTCTTCCTGATGCTGCCGATCTACTGGCTCATCAACATGAGCTTCAAGACCAACCAGGAGATCCTGGGCACCTTCTCGCTCTGGCCGCAGAACCCGACGCTGCGCAACTACGCGGTCATCTTCTCCGATTCCTCCTGGTATTCGGGCTACATCAACTCGATCATCTACGTGGTCATGAACACCGTGATCTCGATCACGGTCGCGCTGCCCGCCGCCTACGCCTTTTCGCGCTATCGCTTCCTGGGCGACAAGCACCTGTTCTTCTGGCTGCTCACCAACCGCATGGCGCCGCCGGCGGTGTTCGCCCTGCCCTTCTTCCAGCTCTATTCGGCCTTCGGGCTCATCGACACGCACATCGCGGTCGCGCTCGCCCACTGCCTGTTCAACGTGCCTCTGGCGGTGTGGATCCTCGAGGGCTTCATGTCGGGCGTGCCGAAGGAAATCGACGAAACCGCCTATATCGACGGCTATTCCTTCCCGCGCTTCTTCGTGAAGATCTTCATACCGCTGATCGCCAGCGGCATCGGCGTCGCCGCCTTCTTCACCTTCATGTTCTCGTGGGTGGAGCTTCTGATCGCCCGCACGCTGACGACCACCGACGCCAAGCCCATCGCCGCCATCATGACCCGCACCGTCTCGGCTTCGGGGCTCGACTGGGGCGTGCTTTCGGCCGCCGGCGTGCTGACCATCATCCCGGGTGCGCTCGTGATCTGGTTCGTCCGCAACTACATCGCCAAGGGCTTCGCCCTGGGCCGCGTCTGAGGAGCAACGACCATGAACTTCTCGTGGATGGCATGGACGCTTCCGACGGCGACGTTCTTCATCACCATCTTCCTGCTGCTCGCGGGCATGGCCGTCTGGGAATATTTCTCGCCGGGCGGCAACCCGCGGGTCGGCATCCTGCGCTTCGAGACGACCCGCGGCGACAGGCTGTTCGTGTCGCTGCTGGGCAGCGCTTTCATTCAACTCGCATGGTTGGGTCTGGTCGGACCCAACCTGTGGTGGGCTCTCGCTCTCGCAGTGGTCTACGCCATCGGCGTGTTCCGCTACGTCTGAGGGGGAAGGATTGGCGCCACGGCACCTGCCGCGGCACCAGCAATTGCAACTTTGTTCTGGGAGGACTGCAATGCGACTGAGAATACTGACGTCAACTAGCGTGCTCGCACTTATCCTGGGCGCCGGCAATGCCTATGCCGGCATGGAGGAGGCAAAGGCCTTCCTCGATGCCGAGATCGGCGACATGTCGACGCTCGACCGCGCGGCGCAGGAAGCGGAGATGCAGTGGTTCATCGACGCCGCCAAGCCGTTCGCCGGCATGGACATCAAGGTCGTTTCCGAAACGATCACCACCCATGAATACGAGTCCAAGACTCTCGCCAAGGCGTTCTCGGAAATCACCGGCATCAAGGTCACCCACGACCTGATCGGCGAAGGCGACGTCGTCGAAAAGCTGCAGACGCAGATGCAGTCGGGCGAGAACGTCTACGACGCCTACATCAACGACAGCGACCTCATCGGCACGCACTGGCGCTACCAGCAGGCCCGCAACCTGACCGACTGGATGGCCAACGAGGGCAAGGACGTCACCAACCCGAACCTCGACATCGACGACTTCATCGGCAAGTCGTTCACCACCGCCCCCGACGGCAAGCTCTACCAGCTGCCCGACCAGCAGTTCGCCAACCTCTACTGGTTCCGCTACGACTGGTTCAACGACGAGAAAAACAAGGCCGACTTCAAGGCCAAGTACGGCTACGACCTCGGCGTGCCGGTCAACTGGTCGGCCTATGAGGACATCGCCGAGTTCTTCACCGGCAAGGAGATCGACGGCAAGAAAGTCTATGGCCATATGGACTATGGCAAGAAGGATCCCTCGCTCGGCTGGCGCTTCACCGACGCATGGCTGTCGATGGCCGGCAACGGCGACAAGGGCATCCCGAACGGCAAGCCGGTCGACGAATGGGGCATCAAGGTCGACGCCAACTCGCGCCCGGTCGGCTCCTGCGTCGCGCGCGGCGGCGACACCAACGGCCCCGCCGCCGTCTACTCGATCGAGAAGTACCTCGACTGGATGAAGAAGCACGCCCCGGCGGCCGCGCAGGGCATGACCTTCTCCGAATCCGGCCCCGTGCCGGCACAGGGCGAGGTCGCGCAGCAGATCTTCTGGTACACCGCCTTCACCGCCGACATGGTCAAGGACGGCCTGCCCGTGGTGAATGCCGACGGGACGCCGAAGTGGCGCATGGCCCCCTCGCCGCATGGCGTCTACTGGAAGGACGGCATGAAGCTGGGCTACCAGGATGCCGGCTCATGGACGCTACTCAAGTCGACGCCGGACGATCGCGCCAAGGCCGCCTGGCTCTACGCGCAGTTCGTCACCTCGAAGACCGTGGACGTGAAGAAGAGCCATGTCGGCCTGACCTTCATCCGCGAATCGACCCTGCAGCACAAGAGCTTCACCGAACGGGCGCCAAAGCTCGGCGGCCTGATCGAGTTCTACCGCTCGCCGGCCCGCGTGCAGTGGACCCCGACCGGCACGAACGTTCCGGACTACCCGAAGCTGGCCCAGCTGTGGTGGCAGGCGATCGGCGACGCCTCCTCCGGCGCCAAGACCGCGCAGGAAGCGATGGACTCGCTCTGCGCGGAGCAGGAAAAGGTGCTCGGGCGTCTCGAACGCGCCGGCATCCAGGGCGACATTGGCCCGAAGCTGGCGGAAGAGAAGGATCTCGCCTACTGGAATGCAGATGCCGTCAAGAACGGGAATCTCGCGCCGCAGCTGAAGATCGAGAACGAGAAGGAAAAGCCGGTCACCGTCAACTACGACGAGCTTGTCAAGAGCTGGAGCAAATAAGCCATCTGGCGAACAAACGCCCGGCGGAACATCGGGGGAGACGGCGCCAGCCGCCTCCCCTATTCATAGGTGACTGCAGGAGAGGGACATGAGCGGTTTTGTCTTGGCCATCGACCAGGGCACGACGTCCAGCCGGGCGATCGTGTTCGACGGGTCGATGAAGGTGGCCGGTGTCGGGCAGAAGGAGTTCACCCAGCATTTTCCCGCCTCGGGCTGGGTCGAGCACGACCCCGAGGAAATCTGGGAAAGCGTCGTCTCGACCTGCAGGACCGCCTTGAAGAAGGCAGGCAAGACAGCCGCCGATATTTCAGCCATCGGCATCACCAATCAACGTGAGACGGTCGTCATCTGGGACAAGGCGAGCGGCAAGCCGATCCACAACGCCATCGTCTGGCAGGACAGGCGCACGGCGCCGCTCTGCGCGAAGCTCAAGAAGCAAGGCCTGGAACCGAAATTCACGCGCAAGACCGGCCTGCTGCTCGATCCCTATTTCTCAGGCACCAAGATCTCCTGGCTCCTGGACAAGGTGAAGGGCGCCCGCAAGCGCGCGGAACGCGGCGAGCTGCTCGCCGGCACCATCGACAGCTTCCTGATCTGGCGGCTCACCGGCGGCAAGGTGCATGCGACAGACGCCACCAACGCGTCGCGGACGCTGGTCTACAACATCGAGAAGAACGACTGGGACGCCGAGCTGCTCGACATCCTGCGCATCCCCGCGGCCCTTTTGCCTGAAGTCAAGGACTGCGCGGCCGACTATGGCGCGACGGAGAAGACGCTGTTCGGCGCTGAAATCCCGATCCTCGGCGTCGCCGGCGACCAGCAGGCGGCGACCATAGGCCAGGCCTGCTTCGAGCCGGGCATGATGAAGTCGACCTACGGTACCGGCTGCTTCGCGCTGCTCAACACTGGCGCCGACGTCGTGCGCTCGAAAAACCGCCTCCTGACCACCATCGCCTATCGCCTCGACGGCAGGACGACCTATGCGCTCGAGGGCTCGATCTTCGTCGCCGGTGCCGCCGTGCAATGGCTGCGCGACGGCATCAAGGTGATCGGCAAGGCCGAGCACAGCGGCGAGCTCGCCGCCAAGGCCGACGATACCCAGAGCGTCTACCTCGTCCCGGCCTTCGTCGGGCTCGGGGCGCCGCATTGGGATGCCGATGCGCGCGGCGCGATCTTCGGCCTCACCCGCAACACCGGGCCGGAGGAATTCGCGCGCGCAGCACTCGAATCCGTCGCCTACCAGACCCGCGACCTGCTCGACGCCATGAAGAAGGACTGGAAGGGTTCCAACGGCAAGACGGTGCTGCGCGTCGACGGCGGCATGGTCGCCTCGGACTGGACCATGCAGCGGCTGGCGGACATCCTGGACGCGCCGGTGGACCGGCCGACGGTGCTGGAAACCACCGCATTGGGCGCTGCTTGGCTCGCCGGCTCCCGCGCCGGGGTGTGGCCGAAGGCCAGGCAGTTCGCCAAGGCATGGGCGCTCGACCGCCAGTTCAAGCCGGCCATGGACGCCAAGGTTCGGGCGACCAAGCTCAAGGGCTGGCAGGAGGCAGTACGGCGGACGCTTGCCACGAGGTAGCGCGCCTTCCTATCCGGAGAGTTTGGGGAACAGTGCCAGCGCCTCGGCGGCAAGGGTGCGCGTCAGTTCGCCGGCGGGCATCTCGCGCCCCAGGCGCGCCGCCTGCCCCGACCAGAGCGACATGAAGTCACCCGAGCCCTTCGGCTCGGACGCCGCCCTGAGCGGCGCCAGCGCACCGCCCGCCAGGGGAAAGTCGGGGGCCATGCCGGACAGCGGTCCGACCTCGCGCATGACGCGGTTGACGATGCCGCGCGCCGGCCGGCCGGTGAAGATGTTGGTAAGCGCCGTCGAATCGTCCTTGGCGGAACCGAGCGCAGCCTTGTGGGGCGCCGCCACCTTGGCCTCCGGACAGAACAGATAGGCCGTGCCGATCTGCACGGCGGATGCGCCGAGCGCGAACGCGGCGACGATGCCGCGCGCGTCGCCGATGCCGCCGGCCGCGATCACCGGCACCTTCACCGCATCGACCACCTGCGGCACGAGCGCAAACGTGCCCGCCTGGTTGGCGACGTCGCTGGTCAGGAATATGCCGCGATGGCCGCCGGCTTCGGCGCCCTGGGCGATGATGGCGTCGCAGCCGCGCTGCTCGAGCCAGACCGCCTCATCGGCCGTGGTGGCGGACGACAGCACTTTCGCGCCCGTCGCCTTGACCCGGTCGAGCAGCCGGCGCTCGGGCAGGCCGAAATGGAAGCTCACCACTTCCGGCCGGAAATCCTCGACCATGGCGCAGAAATCGTCGTCGAACGGTGCACGTCCCGTGCGCGGCGCAGGCGCTGCGGGATCTAGCCCCAGTTCGAGGTAGAACGGCTCGAGCCGCTTCTTCCATGCGGCTCCGCGCGCGGCGTCCTCGCGCGGCGGCTTGTGGCAGAAGAAATTGACGTTGATCGGCCGCGAGGTGCGCTGGCGGATGATGCCGAGTTCGGCGCGTGCCTTTTCCAGCGTCATCAGCGCGCAGGGCAGGCCGCCGAGGCCGCCGGCCTCGGACACCGCGATGACCATCTCGGAATCGACCGGCCCCGCCATCGGCGCCTGCAGGATCGGAAGCTCGAGGCCCAGGAGATCAAGAATGCGTCGATCGGGCCACATGATGACTTCCTCCCGTTTCAGACGGTTCAAGACTGGCGGCGATCAGCCCTTCGTGCCGCGATCTGGCGCATCGCCATCACGCGCCGGCGCCAGATTTCCGTCCGCATCGCCATTAGATGCAGAGTGAAGAACAGAAGGGTAAAGCCAAGCGCCATGACCATGAGGGGCCAGAGCAGGCTCGGATGGATGGTCGGGCCGTCGAGCCGGAAGACCGAGGCCGGCTGGTGGAGCGTGTTCCACCACTCGACCGAGAACTTGATGATCGGAATGTTGACGAAGCCGACGAGCGTGATGACCGCCGCCGCACGCGCCGACCGGGCCGGGTCGTCGAGGGCGCGGGTCAGCGCGATGATGCCGAGATACATCAGGAAAAGCACGAAGACGGAGGTCAGGCGGGCGTCCCACACCCACCAGGTGCCCCACATCGGCTTGCCCCAGATCGAACCGGTGATCAAAGCCAGCGCCGTGAAGACCGCACCCACCGGTGCCGCCGACTTGAGCGCCACGTCGGCCAAGGGATGCCGCCAGACCAGCGTGCCCAGCGCCGAGATCGACATCACCGTGTAGCACATCATCGCCAACCAGGCGAAAGGCACGTGGATGTACATGATGCGGACGGTGACACCCTGCTGGTAGTCGCCCGGGGCGGTGAAGCCGAGATAAAGCCCGACCGCGAGCACGACGGCCGCAACAGTTGCCAGCCAGGGCACGACCTTGTCCACCAGCGCGATGAATCGCGTCGGGTTGGCGAGATCGCTGAAACGCCAAGCCTGAGAGGTCGTCTGGGTCATGACGCTACATAGCCGCCCCGGCCCGCCTTCGCAATTGGCCGCAGCGTCGCGGGACAAAGCGAACGGGGCGCCCCCGGCCTGACCGAGGACGCCCCGCAAGGTATTCAGACGGAGAGGCGAGCGCTCAGGCGGCCTCTTCGATGTGGGTGACGCGACGGACTTCCTCGTCGTCGAGCAGGCCACCGGCTCTGAGCAGCGCCGCAAAGCGGCCGTTGCGTGCCGACAGCTCGCCGAAGCCGCCCATCTCGACGATGCGGCCGCGGTCCATGAAGACCACGAGATCGGCGTCGCGGACCGTGCTCAGGCGATGGGCGATGATGAAGGTCGTGCGGCCCTCGCGCAGCATGTCGATCGCCGCCTTGACGCGGTTCTCGGTCTCGACGTCGAGGGCGCTCGTCGCCTCGTCGAGGACGAGGATAGGCGCACTCTTGAGGATGGCGCGGGCGATGGCGATGCGCTGACGCTCGCCGCCCGACAGGGCTCCGCCGCGCTCGCCGACAAAGGTATCGTAGCCTTCGCTCTTGGACAGGATGAAGTCCTGCGCGGCGGCGGCCGCCGCCGCGGCGTGGACTTCCTCGTTGCTCGCGCCAGCGCGGCCGACGCGGATGTTGTCCTCGATGGAGCGGTTGAGCAGGCCGGCATCCTGGAACACGGTCGCGATCGAATGACGCAGCGACTTCCGCGTCACCGTGCGGGTGTCGACGCCGTCGATCAGGATGCGGCCATGCTCAGGCGTGTGCACGCGCTGCAAGAGGTTGATGAGGGTCGTCTTGCCGGCACCGGTCGGGCCGACGATGGCGACCGTCTGGCCGGCACGCACCTCGAAGGACACGTCCGTCACGCCCTGGCCGGAATTCGGGAACTCGAAGCTGACGTTCTCGAAACGGACGTGGCCGGTGACGCTCTCCAGGTCGCGCAGGCCTTCCGGCTCGCGGTAGTCGGTCGCGGAATCCTCCATGCGGTAGAATTCCTCGAGCTTGGCGCGAGCGTCGAAAATCTGGTTGGCGAAGTTGGAAACCTGGTCGAGGCGGCTGATCAGCAAGGTGGCGAAACCGGTGAACGCGACGATGTCGCCGATGCGCAGTTCGCCGCGCGTCACAAGGTAGGCGCCGATGAGCAGCACCACGATCATGGAGACCGTCGACGACAGCCGATGCAAGGCCGAAGCCAGGGCCCACCAGTCGAGCACCGGGTTCTGCGCCGTGATCAGCGCACGCACGTAGCTGCGCAGCGACTCGGTTTCCTGGCCGAGGCGGTTGTAGCTCTGCAGCACCGCGACGTTGCTGACGGAGTCGGAGACATGCGAGAACACCTGGTGATGATGGCGCTCTACCGTCGCCTGACCTTCCTTGGTCTTGCGCATGACGAGTCGGCCGATGGCGACATAGAGGGCGCCGAGGCCGATCAGTACCATCGACATGCGAACGTCCATCGCGAAGGCGGTAGGGATGAGCAGCAGCAGGGCTACACCGGTCGACAGGTGCGTGCGCATGAATTCGAGCCACAGAGTGAACAGCGAGTCCACCGCGCGCAGCAGCGTGTGCAGCGAATGCGACGTGCCGCGCTTCTGGTGCCAGGCGAGCGGCATGGTGATCACGCGCTCGAAGGACTGGCACAGCACCTCGGCACGGCGCGCGTGGGCGAGGCGATCTGCACCGCGCGCCACGAGAACGAAGGCTATGATGTTGAATGCACCGAAGCTCGCCCAGAGCGCCATGGTCGGCACAACTTCCGATTTTCCGGCGATCGCATCGATGATGCGGCCGAACAGGATCGGCTCGGCAATGGTCACGATAGCCAACACGATGTTGGCGGCGGAGATCAGCGCAACCTTCTTGCCGTCGGCGGCAAGGTAGCGGAGGGCTCTCCAATAAACCTCAAGCAAAGACACTTTGGTACCCCTTGAGTCCCGTCCGTCCCTTCATTGTGCAGTGCACCATGGGCCGACAGATAGCGGCCGATTGTCCGCAAGACAATGCGCACATAGCCGCTCGGTTCAAAAATTTCGAACAAAACATTTCAACGACCAGTAATCTGGTGTGATCCCATAAGGAATTGAGAACTAACGAAAAAAGGCATCGTTGCGGCGAAATGATGACGAAGATGCGCGACGCTCGGCAGCAGTCCGCCCCCGGCCTCAGGCCGGGATGCGGATCAAGACGTCGACTTCCCCGCTGTCGCGGAGGGCAAAGGAAGCGTCCTTGCTCTTGACGCCATCGACCTCTGCTTTCGCAGCTTTAGCGGCTTTGTCCCTCACGACACGCAACCTATAGATGGTGCCGCCCAGTCGCAGCGTCGCCGCATAGCCTTCCCAATGCTTCGGAATGGCGGGGGTCACGACCATGCGATCGCCGCGCCGGCTGATGCCCAATATGCTCTCAACCGCTGCGCGATAAAGCCAGCCGGCCGATCCTGTGTACCAGGTCCAGCCGCCGCGCCCTGCCTTGGCACCTTCGGAATAGATGTCGGCGGCTACGACATAGGGCTCGACCCGATAGGTCTCGGCCGCCTTCTCATCGAGGGCATGGTTGACTGGATTGAGCATCGACAGGCAGCGATAGGCCTCGTCCGCTTGCCCCATTTCGGCCAGCGCTATCACGAACCAGGTCGCGGCATGGGTATATTGCCCGCCGTTCTCGCGCACACCCGGCGGGTAGCTCTTGATGTAGCCGGGATCCTTGTCGGTGTCGGCGAAGGGCGGGGCAAACAGCTTGATGATCCGCAGCTCATCATCGACGAGCCGCCTGGTCGCCTGCTCCATGGCGGTGCGCGACCGGGCCGGGTCGCCCTCGCCCGAGAGCACGCTCCACGACTGCGCGATCGAATCGATCTGGCACTCCTCGGAATTGCGCGAACCGAGCGGCGTGCCGTCGTCGAAGCTGCCGCGGCGATACCATTCGCCGTCCCAGGCTGCATTCTCCAGGGCCCGCTTCAAGGCACTGGCGTGCTTGTCCCAGGCGCTCGCGCGCTTGGAATCACCCTCTGCCTTGGCCAGCGGCACGAAGTCGTTGAGCGTCTTGAGCAGGAACCAGCCGAGCCACACGCTGTCGCCCTTGCCCTGCTCGCCGACGCGGTTCATGCCGTCGTTCCAGTCGCCGCCGAGGATCAGCGGCAGGCCGTTGCGGGCGGTCCGCTTGACCGCGATGTCCAGCGCCCGGGCACAATGCTCGTACAGGTTCGCGACCTTGGTCGATGGCTCCGGCGTGAAGAAGGCATCGTGCTCGCCCGGATTGAGCGCCTGGCCCTCGATGAAGGGCAGCCGCTCGGACAGGATCGACACGTCGCCGGTGACCGAAACATAGCGGGCCGCGGCATAGGCCAGCCAGACCACGTCGTCGGAGATCATCGTGCGGACGCCGGCCCCGGTGCGCGGCAACCACCAGTGCTGGACGTCGCCCTCCGGGAACTGCCGGCCGGCGGCATTGAGGATCTGCTCGCGGGCAAGGCTCGCATCGTGCATCAGGAGCGCCAGCGTGTCCTGCAACTGGTCGCGGAAGCCGAATGCGCCACTCGCCTGGTAGAAGGCCGAGCGGGCGCGTATGCGGCAGGCGAGGCTCTGGTAGGGCAGCCAGTGGTTGACCATCGCATCGAGCGCCTTGTCGGGCGTCTCGACCTCGATGGTGCCGAGGAAAGCGCGCCAGTTGCGCTGGTTCTCCTCGAACCGCTCGTCGAAGCCTCGCTTGAGATGCCGTGCAAGCAGCGTGCGCGCCTCATCCTGCGAAGCTGCGTCGCCGAGCAGCCAGAGCAGCGACACCGAGCCCCCGGCGGGAACGTCGATGTCCCTGGCGATGGCAGCGCAGGGATCGACGCCGGCTTCGACCCTGCCCGACAGTTCGGCCCCGAGCAGCACCGCACGCGGAGCCTCGACTGTTCCACCCGCGCCGATGAACTCCTGGCGGTCGGCGGTCACCGAACCGACCTTGCCGTCGGTCGCCATGAAGGCGACGCGCTCGCCGAAGTCGAGGCCATAGCTGTTGCGGGCCGACATCATGCCGGTTGCGTCGTCGAAGGCCGGAACGATGTTCGGGGCCGTCTTGGCGCGACTGTTACCCAGTACCCACTCGGCATAGGCATAGACCCGGAGCTTGACCGGCGTAGCCCCCGAATTCTCGATCTTCAGCCGGGATATCCTGACCGGATCGACGGGATCGACCAGGTGCGTCAGTTCCGTCGTCAGCGACCCGCGCTTGGAGCGGAAAGTCGAAAATCCCTGGCCGTGCCGCGCCTCGTAGCTCGCCCCCGGCTCCCGGGAGACGGCAGCGATGGGCGAATGCACACGGCCCGTGGCGCGGTCGAAGACGTAGATCGCCTCGCCCGGCCGGTTGGTGACCGGGTCGTTGGTCCATGGCGTCAGCTGGTAGTCGCGGCTGTTGCGGCTCCAGGTGAACGTGGCCCCTTCGGCCGAGCTGTGGAAGCCGAAGCCCGGGTTGGCGACGACGTTGATCCAGGGTTGCGGCGTCGCACGATTGCCGTTGAGGCGCACGACATATTCGCGTCCCCCCGCGTCGAAGCCGCCATAGCCGTTCCAGTGATCGAGCCCGTCGCCGCCCTGCTTGCGGGCGTTGCGGGACGGCGACGACTGGAGCATCGCCGGCTCCGCCCGGCCGGCGGTCTGCGCGGCCGCGAGCGCATCGCGCGCCTGGAGTGCGGCAGCCTCGGCACGCTCGATCTGGTCGAAGATCGTGCCGTTGCGGGTGTGCAGGCAGACGCGCGCGAAGGCGAGAAGCGTACGATAGGACGTCTCGTCCATGAGGTCACGGCGCACCGCGAAGATGTGCTGGCGCGGGCCGAGCTCCTTGCCGCGCAGGCGGCTGTTCTCGCACAGCGCCTCGATCGCCTGCTGCAGGTCCTGGACGTAGGACGAGGCCTGCTCGTTGACGATGACGAGGTCGGCAACGAGGCCCCGGGCGCGCATGTATTCCTGGAAGCGCAGCGCCTGGGCGACGATGTCGATGTCGGCGATGTCCCCGATCCGGATGGCGAGGATCGGGAAGTCGCCGGAAATCGCCATCGGCCAGAGTTCGGACTGGCTGCCCAGGCCCGAGGCGATGGCGTCGGCAGAAAGGCGCAGGAAGGGATCGGGATAGATCAGGTAGCGCGCGAGCTTCTGGACGTTGGCCGCATCCGCAAGGCTGAGGCCGAGGTGCCGGGTCTGCACCTGCGAACGGGTCCACGACAGCATGGCCTGGCGCTGGAAGCTCTCGGGATGGTCGAGCTTGGCCATCGTCTCCTCGAGCTCGTCCCGGGTCGAGCCGACGATGGTCCAGAACGTGAGCGACACCTTCTTGTTGGCCGGCACGCGGACGCGGCGGCGAAGCGCCGCCACCGGATCGAGGGTGAAGCCCGCGCTTCCGGACAGCTTTGCACCGGGATCGAAGGCCGCCGGATCGGCGATGGTGCGGCCACGGCCGATGAAAGCGCGGCGGTCGGTCTCGGCCTCGGTGTCGCGCGCCAGCCCCGACTGGTCGGTGACGAAATGCGCGGCGACGATAGACGCTTCGTCCGCCGAGCGCTTGCGACGGGTGGCGAGGATGGCGCTGCCGTTGTGGGTGACTTCGGTCTCGACGAACATCTTCGAGAACGCCGGATGGGCGTTGTCGTTGACCTCGGGCGCGAGCACCAGTTCGGCGAAGGACGTCACCTCGATGTGGCGGTCGACGGCGGCGTCGTTCCAGATCACCAGGCGACGTGCCTCGCCGTTGCCTTCCGACACCACGATGCACTCGACCTCCGAGCGCAGGGTGCCCACGGTCTTGATGAAATTGGCCTTGTCGTCGCAGAAGACGGTCTGCACCTGCTCGCCGGTGGCGCGCTTGGGTTCGGCGGTCGCCGACCACCAGTCCCCGGTCTCGGTATCGCGCAGGAACAGATATGCCCCCAACCGGTCCTCCGTCGGATCCGGCTGCCAGCGGGTGATGGCCATGTCGTTCCAGCGGCTGTAGCCAGATCCGGTGGCGGTCACCATCACCGTATACTGCCCGTTCGACATCAGGTTGGTGGAGCGCAGCGCCCGCATCGGGTTGAGCACGAGGCGCGTGTCGGCGGCGTGTTCGACCGTCTCGTCCTTGGTGCGCTCGCCAGCGTCGGTGCGGACGGTCGCCACGGGAATGTCGCGCGGCGCCTTTTCCTGCAGCAGCAGTTCGGCCGCCTCGATCACCTGGTCGCTGTGGAAGCGATCGCGCATGCGGCCTTCGAAGATCACGTTGGCAACGGCGACAATCGACATGCCCTGGTGGTGGGCCATGTAGTTGTAGACGACGGCATGGTTGGCGCCTTCGGGCACGCGCTGCGGCGTGAAGTCGACCGCGTCATAGTAGCCGTAGCGTCCGAGCGCCCCGATCTTGCGCAGGCGCCTGAGATTGGCGGTCGCCTCGGCCGGCAGGAACTGCGCGGCCAGCACGGTGGCATAGGGCGCGATGACGGTGTTCTGGCCGAGACCGCGCTTGAGGCCCAGCCCCGGCACGCCGAAGTTGGTGTATTGATAGGTGAGCTCGCGATCGCGGCCGTTGTATGCCGCTTCCGAAATGCCCCACGGTATGCCCTTCGAGCGGCCGTACTGCATCTGCCGCCGCACAATCAGCTTGTTGGTCTGGTTGAGGATGCCGCCCTGCGGCTCCTTCATCACCAGCGGCGGCATCAGGTACTCGAACATCGAGCCCGACCAGGACATCAGCGCGCCGCGGAAGCCGATTTCCACGATCGGCCGGCCGAGACGGAACCAATGCTCCGTGGGCACGTCGCCCTTGGCGATGGCAAACAGGCTGGTCAGGCGGGCTTCCGACGCCAGCAGGTCGTAGCAGCTTTCGTCGAGCTGGTGCTCCTCGACCCGGTAGCCGATCGACAGGAGCTTGCGCTCCTTGCGCATCAGGAACGAGAAGTTCATCTCGAAGGCGAAGCGGCGGGCCCGCTCGCGCAGCTCGACCAGCTTGCCGCGCAATGCTGCCACCGACTGGTCGTCGGCGTGCGAATCCTGGACATGCGCCTCGCAGGTCGCTTCCAGGCTCCTGGCCCACTCGGCCAGCACTTCGCTCTTGGTCGAACCGGCCTCGTTGTGGATGGCGCCGGCGAGCTTGCGGATCTCGCCCGACAGGACCGCCAGGTTGATGGTGCGGATCGAGGCCATCTCGGGCTGCGACTTGACCGCTTCCACGGCCCTGCGCATGCCGTCGATGCGGTCGTTCAGGCGCTGCCGCAGCGGGCGCAGCTGCCGGCGGTCGTCCGGCAGGTCGGCAAGGCTCTCCTCGATGATCGAGACGATGTCGAGAATGCCCTCGAAATCGCCCTGCAGGTGCACCGACGGCGCCTCGGCCCATTCGGAACATGCAGCGGCGACCGCCACCAGGTGGCCGGCGAGATTGCCACTGTCGACGCTCGACACATAGAGCGGATAGAGCGGCTTGAGCGTGGTCGTCTCGTACCAGTTGTAGAGATGGCCGCGGAAGCGATCCATCTTCTCGATGGTCGAGACGGTGGCATCGATGCGCGCCACCGCGTCCGTGAGGCTGATCCAGCCGAAGTCACGCGCCGATATCACCGACAGCAGGTACACGCCGATATTGGTCGGCGAGGTACGGTTGGCGACGACGCCGGTCGGGTTCTCCTGGAAGTTGTCCGGCGGCAGGTGGTTCTGCTCCGCCGTCACGAAGGTCTCGAAATAATGCCAGGTGCGTCGCGCCACGGTGCGCAGCATGTGCACGTCCCAGGGCCGCACATGCAGGCGATCCTCGGTTTCAGCCGAGCGGCTGATGAGCCAAGCGAAGGCAGGCGAGCCGGCCCAGAAGACGGCGAAGGCGAAGGCGACGAAGGCACCGGTCGAATCGGTCAGCACCGGCGGCACCAGCCCGACGGCGGCGATGACGACCGCGCCGTACATCATGCGGTAGTAGGCCGCGAGGTCGTTGCCGCCGGACTTGTGCGCCTGCGAAGCCGTGCGCCACTCAAGCAGGTTCTTGCGGCTGACGAACAGGCGATAGAGCGTGCGGATGATGGCATCGCCCATCATCCAGGCGAGATGGGCCATGAGCACGACCTTGAGGGCGACCATGGCGGTGCCGAAGGCCAGATCGCGCCCGAGCGCGCTGAAGTGACCGCGGGCCGTGGCGTCGCGGTTCTTCGGCAGGATGGCGTCGATGATGTCGAAGGTCGGCGCCATGAACAGGCTGAGGATCAGAAGCGCCTGCCACTGCGCGGCTTGCGTGAACGGCAGCAGGGTCCAGCCGGCGATCGCCGCCATCACCCAGAAGATCGGGGTCAGCGAGCGCCGAAGGTTGTCGACCATCTTCCAGCGCGACAGCGCCGACACGCCCGACTTCGGGTCGAGGATGTAGCCGAGCAGCTGCCAGTCGCCGCGGGCCCAACGATGCTGGCGCGAGGCGTCCACCGAATAGCGGGTCGGATAGTCCTCGACCACCTCGACGTCGGTCACGAGCGCCGAGCGGGCGAGCGCGCCTTCGAGCAGGTCGTGGCTGAGCACCGCGTTCTCGGCGATGCGCCCCTTGAGCGCCGCTTCCATGGCGTCGATGTGGTAGAGCCCCTTGCCGGTGAAGGTGCCCTCGCCGAAGACATCCTGGTAGAGGTCGGAGACGGCAAAGACGTAAGGGTCGAGGCCACGGTTGGCCGAGAATACGCGCTGGAAGAACGACGCCTCATCGCCAGTCGTGAGCGACGGTGTCACGCGCGGCTGCAGGATGGCATAGCCCGCCGTCACCATGCGCCGCTCGGCGTCGAATTCGGGGCGGTTCAGCGGATGGCACATCTTGCCGACGAGCTTCGTCACCACGCCGCGCGTCATGCGCGTGTCGGCGTCCAGCGTCACGACATGGACGACGTTTTCCGGTAGCGGTACGTCGGTCGGCATGAAGGTCGTGTCGCCGTCGCCGCGCAACAAAAGGTTCAGCTCGTGCAGCTTGCCGCGCTTGCGCTCCCATCCCATCCAGCAGCCCTGCCCCGGATTGTAGAGACGCCTGCGGTGCAGCAGGTAGAAGCGCGGCGCTCCCTCGGTCGGGTAGCGCTGGTTGAGACGGGCGATCTCGCGGCGGGCATATTCATAGATCTCGCGATCGCCGCCGGAAATCTCGGCCTGGCTGTCCGGCCAGTCCGACAGCAGCGCGAAGTGGATCTCGCCGGCCATGTTGGCAAGGTGATGCACCTCGATGTTGCGGATGCTCTCCTCGACGTCGTCGCGCGAACCGATCAGCGACGGAACCACGACCAGCGTGCGGGCCTCAGCCGGCACCCCGTCGCGGAACTCGTATCCGACAAGGCGGGTGGGTTCGAGGAATTTCAAGACGATCGTGTTGAAGAACGCAAGGGCGCCCTCGCTTGCCGGCACCGAGAACAGCACCAGCATCAGTGCGATCGCCGAGGTCGGCAGACCGAGCGCGGCGAGCGCGTTGCCGGCCAGGAGCAGAAGCAGCGCCGTCAGCGCGAAGACCGGCAGCACGATGCCGAGCCAGTTGGTCTTGCGGAAGGCGCGATGGACGATCCTGCCGAAAGGAGGGCGATAGCCGATCGCCTGCTCGAGTTCCGGCCGGCGTGGCCCGACGAGGAAGAAGCCCACGTCGGCGCAGTCTTTCTGCATCACGACGTCGGCGGGCGCCGGCTGATGGGCGTCGGCGAAATCCGTCGCCTGCTCGGCCACCTGGTATTCGGACAGCTTGGAATAGCGCGCCAGGTGCTCGATCGCCGTACGGTACTGGTCGCGCGACGCAAAATCGAGGTCGGCGTAGTTGGTGCGCTCGCGCAGCAGCGCATCGACGCGGCTGACGTCCTCGAACCAGACGGTCCAGTCCTGGTCGTTGATCAGGCGCAGGCCGCGGATGATGTTGCCCGTGGTGACGTTGCCACTCGACAGCGTGCGGTGTTCGCCGATGATGATCTCTTCGGCGTCGCTACCCGACTTCTCGAGCTCGTTCTCCAGCCAGATCAAAGCCTTGCCGGCGTTCTGCGAACCATCGCGCAAGCGATAGAGCAACTGCGTCGCAAAGGTCGTGTCGCGGGCGTATTCGGCATAGCCCTTGAGCAGGGCGAGGCCATCGTCCTGCTCCTGCAGCGCCTGCAGGCGGTCGGCGACGTCGTTGGCGACGGCCCGCATGTCGCGGGCGCGGTTCACCCTGACGGCGATGCGGCGCAGGTTCTCCACCAGCACGAATCGCAGCAGCGAGGGCAGCGCCCACAATTCGCCGATGTGGAGCGGCTCGACCGACTGGTAGCCCTCCACGATCGCCTTGAACATATGTGCCGACACCGTGCTGTCGGAATGGGCGACATAGACCCAGGCGATGGCGAGCGCGCGCGGCACGGATTGGCCGGGCGCGATCTCGATCGTCGGCAGCTCGCGGTAGAATCGCTTCGGCAGGTCGCGCTTGACCTGGTAGATCGTCTCCTCGACGAGGTAGTTGTTGTCGAGCAACCACTGCGCGGCAGGCGTGATCGGCTCGCCTCTGCCCTGCGCCGCGTTGGTGTCGCGGTAGACCTGCAGGATCTTCTTGGCGCTCTCGCGGATGCGGGCGTGGAAGTCGAAGGCCTCCAGGCCGTGATAGGACCGCAGTTCCTTGCGCGCCATGCTCTCACCGGTCGCGCGCAGCCGGTCTTCATGCAGCACAGTCGCCCTGATCGGCTGCTCGGCGACAGCCGGCAAGTTCGGCACTGCGTCTTTGATCCGGCGTGGGTCCGTCTGAATATTCATCTACAACATTTCCGTTTGACAGAAAGTCCGCGGCGTCTGCCGACGTCGCGGACCTGTCGCATAACCGATTCAAGCAGGAACTGGTTGCACCGCAACAGGCCGACCGCTCTTGCATCACGATTGAGTGAAAATATGGCGTCGTCGTCGCCTACGCCGCCATGCGCCTCATAGCAATGCCGGGAACGGACCGGAACGGGCAGATTCCGGCTTTTTCGTGTTCAGGGCTGGTTCTTGCCATGGTTCCGACCTCCCAGCGGAACTTCGATCTGTCTAGTGCCTAGCCGGCCCTGCCTCACGGCAACGACCGGACCAGGCCGGAGCGCCACGCGCCCCAGCCGTCATCGGGTGCGCGGCAGGACGGTATAGACCCTCACAATGAAGGCATTGAACTCGGCCATGTAGTTCTTAAGGAAATCGGCGGTGCCTTCGTTCGTCACCTCGCCGTCGTCGGTGATCAGGCCCGGCTTGAACTGGATGTAAGCCTCCGGCGCGTTCATCTGCGGCGAGTTGCAGAAGCTCAGCACGCTGCGAAGGCTCTGCTGGGCGACGGCGGTGCCGATGGCACCGGGCGACGTGCCGATGACGGCGGACGGCTTGCGGGTGAAGGAATTCGTGCCGTAGGGCCGGCTGGCCCAGTCGATGGCGTTCTTCAAGCCGCCGGGAATCGAGCGGTTATATTCCGGCGTAACGAACAGCACGGCGTCGACATTGGCGAGAGCCTGCTTGAAGGCGCGCGCCGGCGGCGGGAAGTCGGCGTCGTAGTCGTAGCTGTAGAGCGGCAGGTCGCGGAAGGAAATCTCTTCCATTTCCAGTTGCTTCGGCGCCAGCCGCACCAGCGCCTTGGCCAGCTTGCGGTTGATCGAGCCGGCCGCGAGGCTGCCGACGAAATAGCCGACCTTGTAGGTATCCATGGCATCGCCTCCATCCGCCGTCGGCTGCCAGCCACCGGCCCTACTACCCTCCGCCGGAGGATAGTCGGCCACTGCGGCCCGCTTGTCACGGATGAAATTGAGGCGGTGCCTCAGGAAGCGGCGATCGTCACCTGCAATATCCGGGCTTGCCCCTCAGGCTCGATCGCGAACTCCGCGGGACCCTCGACATGAAGCGCGTCGAACCGGCCGATCCGCACGGAATGCGCCCCGTTCGCGACCTGAACCGTGCCGGCTTCGACAAAGACGAGACAGGCGCCTGCCTCGATGGCCAGTTCGCCCGGTGCCTCCAGTTGCAGGCGCCGCACCGCGTGGCCGAAGCGGCCACGCCGCGTCATCACGTTGAAATCGAGTACCGGACCCTCGATCAGCGTCGCCGCGGTGGCGACGTCGCCGGGAAAGGCGTAAGGCCCCGACTGGGGATCGAGCGCGACCGGGGCGGCATCGCCCGCCTCCAGCCGCATTGATCCTTCCAACACGGTCAAGGTACGGTCGATGCCGGAGAAGACCGAGAACGGACCTCCAGCCGCGACCTGGGCCATCGAGATGCGCCAGTCGAATTCATCGAACCCGGCCGCGGGCGGCCAGGCGATGATTTCGGTGGTCACGCCGCCGCCGTTCTTCCACGGCGTGGGGCGGCAGTCGGCGTGACGGATGACGTGCATGGTCACCCCAGGATGCCCGGCAGGTTGAGGCCGTGCGTCCTGGCGCAGTCCAGGGCGATGTCATAGCCGGCGTCCGCATGGCGCATCACGCCGGTCGCCGGATCGTTCCACAGCACGCGTTCCAGACGGCGGGCGGCATCTTCCGTGCCGTCGGCACAGATGACCACGCCCGAATGCTGCGAGAAGCCCATGCCGACGCCGCCGCCATGGTGCAGCGACACCCAGGTCGCGCCCGACGCGGTGTTGAGCAGCGCGTTGAGCAGCGGCCAATCGGACACGGCGTCCGAACCGTCCTTCATCGCTTCGGTCTCGCGGTTCGGCGAGGCGACGGAGCCCGAGTCGAGGTGGTCGCGGCCGATGACGACGGGCGCCTTGAGCTCGCCCTTGGCGACCATCTCGTTGAAGGCGAGGCCGAGCCGGTGACGATCGCCGAGGCCGACCCAGCAGATGCGCGCCGGCACGCCCTGGAAATGGATGCGCTTGGCGGCCATGTCGAGCCAGTTGTGCAGGTGCGTGTTGCCGGGGGTCAGCTCCTTCACCTTGGCGTCCGTCTTGTAGATGTCCTCCGGATCGCCCGACAGGGCCGCCCAGCGGAACGGACCGATGCCGCGGCAGAACAGCGGGCGGATGTAGGCCGGGACGAAGCCGGGGAAATCGAAGGCGTTCTCTACGCCCTCTTCCAGCGCCATCTGGCGGATGTTGTTGCCGTAGTCGACGGTAGGGATGCCCATCTTGTGGAAGTCGAGCATCGCCTTGACGTGGATCGCCATCGAAGCGCGGGCCGCCTTGGCGACCGCCTTGGGGTCGCGCTCGCGCTTGTCTTCCCACTCGGCGACGGTCCAGCCCTTGGGCAGGTAGCCGTTGACCGGATCGTGGGCCGAGGTCTGGTCGGTCACCGCGTCCGGCTTGATGCCGCGCCTGACCAGCTCGGGGAAGACGTCGGCGGCATTGCCCAGCAGCGCGACCGAAATCGCCTTCTTCTCCTTGCAGGCCTTGTCGATGATGGCGAGCGCATCGTCCAGATCCTTGGCCTGGACGTCGACATAGCCGGTCTTGAGGCGCATCTCGATGCGGCTCGCCTGGCACTCGACGGCAAGGCAGGCCGCACCCGCCATGGTCGCGGCCAGCGGCTGGGCGCCGCCCATGCCGCCGAGGCCGGCGGTCAGGATCCAGCGGCCCGACAGGTCGCCGTTGTAGTGCTGGCGGCCCATCTCGACGAAGGTCTCGTAGGTGCCCTGAACGATGCCCTGGCTGCCGATGTAGATCCACGAGCCTGCGGTCATCTGGCCGTACATCATCAGGCCCTTCTTATCGAGGGCGTTGAAATGGTCCCAGTTGGCCCAGTGCGGCACGAGGTTGGAATTGGCGAGCAGCACGCGCGGGGCGTCCTTGTGGGTGCGGAACACGCCGACCGGCTTGCCCGACTGCACCAGAAGGGTCTCGTCGGCCTCCAGCTTGCGGAGCGCTGAGACGATGCGGTCGAAGCTTTCCCAGTCGCGCGCGGCACGGCCGATGCCGCCATAGACCACCAGCTCGCCCGGCTTTTCGGCGACGATCGGGTCGAGATTGTTCATCAGCATGCGCAGCGGCGCTTCGGTGAGCCAGCTCTTTGCGGTCAGTTCGGTGCCGGTGGCCGCGCGGATGACGCGGGCATTGTCGATGCGGGTATGTTGGGTCATTCGGTACCTCCTAGGAGTTTCGGCCGCTCGCCCAGGCGAGCGCGGTTTCGAGGATGTTGGTGAGCGTCGCGCGCATCGGCGCGGCGAAATCGGGGTCGTAGCGGCTCGGCCAGTTGGCCGGCTCGACCTTGCCTTCCGGCTCGAGCATGTAGCCGCGGCAGGACAGCTCCATTTGCAGCGCGTGAACGCCGCTTTCCGGCCGGCCGTGGCGGCGGGTGATCCAGCCGCCCTTGAAGCGGCCGTTGACCACCCAGGGGCGGCCGCTCGCGGCCATCAATGCCGCAACCTTGTCCTGCAGCTCGGGATCGGCGCTCGCGCCGGAGTTGGTGCCGAGGTTGAACAGTGGCAGCCTTCCCTCGAACAGCCGAGGAATGACCGACCGGATCGAATGGCAGTCGTAGACCACGATCCGCGGATGCAGCCCCCTCAGGCGGGCGATCTCGCCTTCCAGGGCGGCATGGTAGGGCTCGAAATAGGCGGCGCGGCGGCGCGCCACCTCGGCCTCGTCCGGCTCATGCCCGGGCTTGCAGATCGCTTCGCCGTCGAACGTCGTCGTCGGGCAAAGCTCGGTCGTCGCCTGTCCGGGATAGAGCGAGGCGCCGGAAGGGTCGCGGTTGACGTCGATGACCGAACGCGAAATCGCCGTCCGCACCACCGTTGCACCGAGGTTCGCTGCGAACTCATAGAGATACTCGATCCACCAGTCGGTATCGCGCCGCGCCAGCCAGGGCGAGACGAACCCGTCCTCGAGGCCAGCGAGATCGGTTCCCGTGTGGGGGATGCTGACCAGAAGCGGGGCGTCGCCCCGCTTCACCGTCAGCCAGGAGGCCTCGGTCATGCCTGGGCTCCCGAGATGTGCGGCAGGTCGACCCCGGCGACGGCATGCACGATCGCGCCGGAGCGGACCATGGCGATCGCCTTCTCCATGTCGGGATGGAAGTGGCGGTCGTCGTCGAGATGCGGAACCTCGGACCGCACCAGCTTGCGAACGGCCTCGAGCGAGGCGCTCGACGCCAGCGGGGCGTGGAAGTCGCAGCCTTGCGCTGCCGCGAGCAGTTCGATGCCGAGCACGCCGTTGGCGTTCTCGATCATCGCCAGCAGCCGGCGGGCGCCATGGGCGGCCATGGAGACGTGGTCTTCCTGGTTGGCCGAAGTCGGGATCGAGTCGACGCTCGCCGGATAGGCTCTCTGCTTGTTTTCCGAGACCAGCGCCGCGGCGGTGACCTGCGGGATCATGAATCCCGAGTTGAGACCCGGCTTGGGCGTCAGGAAGGCCGGCATGCCGGACAGCGCCGGATCGACCAGCATCGCGATGCGGCGCTCAGACAGCGAACCGATCTCGCAGACGGCCAGCGCGATCATGTCGGCCGCGAAGGCAACCGGTTCGGCATGGAAGTTGCCGCCGGACAGGGCGGTGCCGTCCTCGGCGAAGATCAGCGGATTGTCGGTGACGCCGTTGGCCTCGGTGGCGAGCGTGTCGGCCGCCTTGCGCAGAACGTCGAGGGCAGCGCCCATCACTTGCGGCTGGCAGCGCAGGCAGTAGGGATCCTGCACGCGCTCGTCGCCGACGCGGTGGCTTTCACGAATGGCGCTGCCGACCATCAGGTTGCGCAGCGTGTCGGCCGTCTCGATCTGGCCGCGATGCTTGCGCAGGAGGTGGATGCGCGGGTCGAACGGCGCGTCCGATCCCTTGGCGGCATCGGTCGACAGCGCGCCGGTGACCAGCGCCGACTGGTAGAGGTTTTCAGCCTCGAACAGGCCGGCCAGCGCGTAGGCCGTCGAGAACTGCGTGCCGTTAAGCAGCGCCAGGCCTTCCTTGGCGCCGAGCGTGATCTGCTCCAGCCCATGGGTGACGAAAGCGACCTTGGCCGGGACGATGCCGTGGGGCGTGTGGCAGTCGCCGACGCCGATCATCGTCGCGGTCATGTGCGACAGCGGCGCGAGGTCGCCGGAGGCGCCGACCGACCCTTGAGCCGGGACGACCGGGATGACGTCACGGGCAAGCATGGCCTGCAACAGGTCGATGGTTTCTTCCCGCACGCCGGACGCGCCCTGCGCCAAGCTCGCCATCTTGAGCGCCATCATCAGGCGGGTGACGGCCACCGGCATCGCCTCGCCGACACCGGCGGCATGCGACAGGACGATGTTGCGTTGCAGGGTCTCGAGGTCGGCAGCGGGGATGCGAACGCTCGCCAGCTTTCCGAACCCGGTGTTGATGCCATAGACCGGCTCGCCCTTGGCGACGATCTTCGCCACCGCCTCGGCGCTCGCCTTGATCTTGGGGCGGCAGGCCGGATCGAGTTCGGGCACCGCGCCGCGATAGATCGCGCGCCAGTCGGCGAGCGTGGCGTTGCCTGGCTTGAGAACGAGCTTTGTCATATTCCTCTCCAAATACGGGCATGGAGCGGGTTGAACCCCATGCGATAGACGAGTTCTGCAGGGCTCCCGACATCCCAGATGGCGAGATCGGCCCATTTTCCGGCTTCCAGCGTGCCGGTTTCGGCAAGCAGCCCCAAGGCACGTGCGGCCTCGCGGGTGGTGCCCGCGATGCACTCCTCGACCGTCATGGCAAACAGCGTCGCCGCCATGTTCATGGTCAGAAGCAGCGAGGTGAGCGGCGAGGTCCCCGGGTTGTTGTCGGTGGCGACCGCCATCTTCACGCCGGCGCGCCGGAACAGGTCGACCGGCGGCTTCTTGGTCTCCCTGATGAAGTAGTAGGCGCCGGGCAGGATGACGGCGACGGTACCAGCCTTCGCCATGGCGGCGGCGCCGGCCTCGTCGGTGTATTCGAGGTGGTCGGCCGAAAGCGCGCCGTAGCTTGCGGCGAGTGCCGCGCCGCCGAGATTGGACAGCTGGTCGGCATGGAGCTTGACCGGCAGGCCCTTGGCCTTGGCGGCATCGAAGACGCGCGCCATCTGCTCGGGCGAGAAGGCAATGCCCTCGCAGAAACCGTCGACGGCATCGGCCAGGCCCTGGGCGGCGATCGCCTCCAGCATCGGACCGGCAACGAGCTTGATGTAGGCGTCCTTGTCGCCATTGGCTTCCGCCGGCAGCGCATGGGCGCCGAGGAAGGTGGTGCGGACGCTCACCCGACGCTTTTCGGCCAGCTGGCGCGCGGCGCGCAGCGACTTCGTCTCGTTCTCGACATCCAGCCCATAGCCAGACTTGATCTCAACCGTCGTCACGCCTTCCGCGATCAGCGCATCGAGGCGCGGCAAGCTCTGCGCGACCAACTCGTCCTCGCTCGCTGCGCGCAGCGCCTTGACCGAGGAGACGATGCCGCCCCCTGCCCGCGCCACCTCTTCATAGGTCGCCCCGGCAAGGCGCATCTCGAACTCGTTGGCGCGGTTGCCGGCGTGGACCAGATGGGTGTGGCAGTCGATCAGGCCGGGCGTGATCCAGCGGCCCTCGCAGTCGACGACCGCCGCAGCTTCGATGAGATTCCGCGGCATGTCGGCTTCCGCGCCGGCGAACACGATGCGGCCGTCGCGGGCAGCGATCGCACCCTTTTCGACGACGCCTAGGCCCGGCGCGGCTTCGGCCAACGTTGCCAGGCGCGCGTTGCGCCACACCGTTGCCGCTGCCTTTGATTGCTCTCCAGCCATGATCTTTTTCGTTTCCTCTGGTTGCGAATATGTATATACATAACGAAACGCGATGCAAGCGGTAATGTGCGAGTTGCGAGAAAGCGAGGAAAAAATGGTGGAGACGATCTTTGCGGAGCAGGCGCTGCTGGCCGATGGCTGGCATGAGAATGTCAGGCTCGGCATCGCGGACGGAAGAATCGCGTCGGTGGAAATCGGGGCCGCAAAGCAGCCGCATGACGAGCTGCAGGCCATCGTCGTTCCCGGCATGCCCAACCTGCACAGCCATGCTTTCCAGCGCGGCATGGCCGGGCTTGCGGAAATCCGCGGCCCGTCCGCCGACAGCTTCTGGTCCTGGCGCGAGGTCATGTACAAGTTCGCTCTGAATATGACGCCCGACCAGGTCGAAGCGGTCGCGTCACAACTCTACGTCGAGATGCTGGAGGCCGGCTTCAGCCGCGTCGGCGAATTCCACTACCTGCATCACGACCGCGACGGCAGCCCCTATGCGAACATCGCCGAGATGGCGGAGCGCATCGCCGCCGCTTCGACGGCCACCGGCATCGGGCTTACGCTGCTTCCGGTGCTCTATGCCCATTCCGGATTCGGCGGTGCCGCCCCCAATGAGGGCCAGCGCCGATTCATCAACGATACGAATCGCTTCGCGCGGCTTCTTGAAAAGAGCGTCGAAGCCCTGAAGGGCGTCGACGGCGCAGTGATCGGCCTCGCGCCGCACAGCCTGCGGGCAGTCACCCCGGACGAGCTCGCGGCCGCGACAGCGATGACCACCGGTCCGATCCACATCCATATCGCCGAACAGGTCAAGGAGGTCGAGGACTGCGTCGCCTGGTCCGGGTCGCGGCCGGTCGAATGGCTGCTGCGGCACGCCGACGTCGACGCACGCTGGTGCCTGATCCACGCCACCCACATGACCGAGGCCGAGACGATCGCCTTCGCCCGCACCGGGGCAGTGGCGGGTCTCTGCCCGATCACCGAAGCCAATCTCGGCGACGGGGTGTTCCCCGCTCCCCTGTTTGCGGAACATGGCGGCAGCTTCGGCGTCGGCTCGGATTCGAATGTCGAGATCGGCGTCGGCGGAGAGCTGCGCATGCTGGAATACTCCCAGCGCCTCGCCCACCGCGCCCGTAACGTGCTCGCCGTGCCGGCACACTCGACCGGGCGCTGGCTGTTCGAGGGGGCGCTGACAGGCGGCGGCCAGGCGCTTGGCGCCGGGGCGGCAGCGCTTGCCGTCGGCGCCTCCGCCGATTTCGTCTCCCTCGACCGGAACCACCCCACCCTCGCAGGCAAGGCCGGCGACCAGATCCTCGATGCCTGGGTGTTCGCCCGCGCCGGCAAGGTCGACGGCGTGTGGACGCGCGGCCGCAAGGTGGTGTCCGGTGGCGCACATTTCCGTCGCGATGCTATTGCGGCTAGATTCCGCGCGGTGATGATGGAACTGACGGCCGGATAGTGGAGACGAACGTGCCTGATTCGGGTGTGGAAATGGCGATTGCCGAAGAATTTGCCGGGAGCGATGGCGCGACGTCGCTCCACCAGCGCATCCTTGGCGACATCCGCGACCGTATCGTCTCGGGCGAATGGGGCCCCGGCCATCGCATCCCGTTCGAGCATGAGCTCACCGAAGAATACGGCTGCTCGCGCATGACGGTGAACAAGGCGCTGTCGCAGCTCGCCAAGGCCGGCCTGATCGAGCGGCGCCGCCGCTCGGGCAGTTTCGTGCGCCGGCCGCAATCGCAGGCTGCGGTGCTCGAGATCCACGACATCCGCATCGAGGTCGAGGCGCTGGGGCTTCCCTATCGCTACGAACTCATCTCGCAGACCAGGCGCCGCGCGACGACCATGGACCGCGAACGCCTGGGCGCCGACCAGTCGTCCTCCGGACAGGTGCTGGCGCTGCAGTGCCTGCATCACGCCGGGGCGCGGCCGTTCTGCGTCGAGGACCGCCTCATCAACCTGGGCGCGGTGCCGGAAGCGGCGGATGCGCGGTTCGCGGATGCGGCTCCCGGCCCCTGGCTGATCGGGCAAGTGCCGTGGAGCAGCGCCGAGCATGTGATCCGCGCCACGGCCGCCGACCCCGAGGTCGCGGCGGAGCTGAACCTGGCGCCCGGGGCGGCCTGCCTCGTCATCGAGCGCCGGACCTGGAGTGCCGACCGCCCGGTCACGCATGTGCGGTTCACCTATCCCGCCAACGCTCATGCCGTGGTGGCACGCTTCACGCCGCACGACAGCTAGAGCAGTTCCGATTTTCTTCGAAGCGCGGAAACGATCTATCTCTTTGTTTTTGCGCAATTCCGGACGGAAAACCGCTGCGCACTTTTCCTGGAATTGCTCTAAGCTGCCCGGCAAAGAAAACGCCGCGCCTCCATCCAGGAGGGCGCGGCGCATTTTTTGCATCGTGCCGCCGCGACGGCGGCGCGCAACACGTCAGGCAGCGGCCGTGACGATGATCTCGACCTTGTATTCCGGCGCGGCGAGCTTGGCCTCGCCGGTGGCGCGAGCCGGGGTGTGGCCCTGCGGCACCCAGGAATCCCAAACCGAGTTCATCTCGGCGAAGGTCGACATGTCGTCCAGCCAGATGATCGCCTGGAGGATCTTGGTCTTGTCGGTGCCGGCCTTGGCCAGCAGCGAGTCGATCTCGGCCAGGATGGTCTTGGTCTGCGCAGCCACGCTTTCGCCGGGGGCGCCGACCTGGCCTGCCAGGTAGACCGTGTTGTTGTGGATCACGACCTGGCTCATGCGGGGGCCGATGTCGATACGACGAACGCTCATGGAGTTCTCCTTCCGTTGGGTGGTGCCCTCTTTAGAGATTGCCGCCCCCTCGGCGCAAGGCCGCAGGCCACGAAATCCGTGGGCCAGGTGCGGAAGTCTGCCCGCCGGAGGAGTTCCTGGCCAGCGGCCCCTTCGGATTGTTGACTAATGTAATAACATCACATATCGAAAGGGCATCGGTAACGCGGCCAGGAAAAACATGCCCGAAGCCTGCCTGACATTCGAGGACCTGACGCTTGGCTACAACAGCCACCCGGCCGTGCATCACCTCAACGGCACCATCGCCGCAGGCTCCCTGACGGCCGTGGTCGGCGCCAACGGCTCCGGCAAGTCCACGCTGATGAAGGGCATCGTCGGCGTGCTGAAGCCGATGTCGGGCCAGTGCGCGGTCGCCGACGGCAAGCGTATCGCCTACCTGCCGCAGCAGTCGGAACTCGACCGCAGCTTTCCGGCGCGCGTGGTCGACCTCGTCTCGCTCGGGCTGTGGCCGCGGCGTGGACTGCTCGGGCGCTACACCCGGGACGACCGCGAGGCGGTCGCCCATGCCTTGATGGCCGTTGGCCTGGAAGGCTTCGAAAAGCGCGCCATCGACACGCTTTCGGGCGGCCAGTTGCAGCGTGCCCTCTTCGCCCGGGTGCTCGTCCAGGATGCCGACCTCATCCTGCTCGACGAACCGTTCAACGCGGTCGACGCCAAGACCATCGGCGACCTCATCGCGCTCATCAAGCGCTGGCACGGCGAGAGCCGGACGGTGATGGTCGTGGCGCACGACCTGGAACTCGTGCGGGCCAATTTCCCCGACACGCTGCTTCTGGCACGCCGACCCGTCGCCTGGGGCCGGACGGCGGACACGTTGCGCGCCGAGAACCTGCTGAGGGCTCGGCGTTTCGACGAAGCATGGCACGACGATGCGCCCTGGTGCGCGCCGGACGACGGCCATGAGCATGCCCATGCGCATGGCCATGACGGCCACCACCATCATGAGCACGGCGATATCCACGACCGCCCCGACCATGAATCCGGCCCGAGGCCCGCCTGACCATGTATGACCTGCTGATCGCGCCCTTCGTCGAATTCGGCTTCATGCAGCGTGCGCTGGCCGGCTCGCTGCTGCTTGCGCTTGGCGCCTGCCCGGTCGGCGTGTTCCTGATGCTGAGGCGGATGAGCCTGACGGGCGATGCCATGGCCCACGCCATCCTGCCCGGTGCTGCGGCCGGCTTCCTGCTCTACGGGTTGCAGATCGTGCCGATGACGATCGGCGGGCTGGTTGCCGGCGTCATCGTGGCGCTCGGGGCCGGCGCGGTTTCGCGCTTCACCGTGCAACGCGAGGACGCCTCGATGGCGGCCTTCTATCTGATCTCGCTGGCACTTGGCGTGCTGATCGTCTCGCTGCGCGGATCGAGCGTCGACCTCATGCATGTGCTGTTCGGAACGGTGCTCGCGCTCAACGACGACGCCCTGACCCTGATCGCCTTGATTTCCGGCGTCACGCTGCTGACGCTCGCGGTCTTCTGGCGCGCGCTGGTCGCCGAGTGCCTCGACCCGCTGTTCCTGCGCTCGGTCAGCCGCCTCGGAACGCCGGTGCACTTCATCTTCCTCGGCCTGGTGGTGCTCAACCTCGTGGGCGGCTTCCAGGCGCTCGGCACGCTGCTGTCGGTCGGCCTGATGATGCTGCCGGCGGCTGCGGCCCGCTTCTGGACGGCGCGCGTTGAACCCATGTGCGTGCTCGCCTTTGCCTTCGGCGCAGTGTCCTGCATCGCGGGCCTCTTGATCTCCTACCACGGCTCCCTGCCCTCGGGTCCCGCGATCATCCTCTCGGCCGGCACGATCTATGCCGCATCGATATTCTTCGGCACGCGCGGCATCTTCAACACCAAGCTGCGCCACCACCGCCACCGCACCGCCTGATCCACTCGCAGAAGGACATGCCCATGCACAGACTGATTGGCCTCGCTTCCGCTTTGACTGTTATAAAATTAACATCGACTCCGACGACGGCCTTCTCCGCCGAGCCGCTCAAGGTCGTGGCCAGCTTCTCGATCATCGGCGATTTCGCCAGGAATGTCGGCGGCGACCGCATCGAACTCACCACGCTGGTCGGTCCCGACGGCGACGCTCACGTCTATGAACCGTCACCCGCCGATGCGGTGACGATGTCCAAGGCCGACGTGGTGCTGGTCAACGGCCTGCAATTCGAGGGCTTCCTGCAGCGGTTGGTCGAGGCGAGCGCCACGAAGGCCTCGATCGTCGAACTGACCAAGGGCATAGAGCCGCTCAAGATGAAGGAAGCGCATTCGCACGAGCAGGAAGGCACCGCCGAGGATGGCCACCATGGCGGCTTCGACCCGCATGCGTTCCAATCCGTCGCCAATGCCAAGATCTATGTCAGCAACATCGCCGGCGGCTTCTGCGCCGCCGACGCGGCCGGCTGTGACGCCTACAAGGCAAACGCCGCACGCTACACGGCCGAACTTTCAGAGGCCGAGGCCTACATCAAGGCATCGGTGGAAGCCATTCCGGCCGACAAGCGGACGATCATCACCTCGCACGACGCCTTCGGATACTTCGAGAATGCCTACGGCGTGACCTTCCTGGCGCCTGAAGGCATTTCCACCGAAGCCGAGGCCTCGGCGGCCGACGTCGCAGCCCTGATCAGGCAGGTGCGCGAGGACAAGGCGTCGGCGATCTTCGTCGAGAACATCACCAACCCTCGCCTCGTCGAACAGATCGCCGCCGAGACGGGCGTGACGGTGGGCGGCACGCTCTATTCCGACGCGCTTTCCAAGGCCAACGGCCCCGCGCCGACCTACATCGACCTGATGAAGAACAATATCGGCACGATAAAGGGTGCGATCCTGGGCAGCTGAGGCTCGGACTTCACGTCTTGGCGGGGCAGCCATTCGACGGTTGCCCTGCCGCGCCGACAGTGGCAAGACTGGCGCCGAACCGCCGCCACAGCGGCCAAGCACCTGCGAGGACTACCATGGAATACCGCCAGATCACCGACGGCTACTCGGTTTCCGGCCAGATCGACCCGGCCGACGTCGCCGCCATCAAGGCCGCCGGCTTCAAGAGCGTCATCTGCAACCGTCCCGACGACGAGCAGCCGGGCCAGCCGTCCGCCGTGAGCGTCAAGGCAGCGGTCGAAGCTGCCGGCCTCGCCTTCCGCCACATTCCCGTCATCAGCGGCCAGATGACCGTCGACAACGTCACCGACATGGCCGGAGCGCTCGACGAGATGGAAGGTCCGGTGTTCGCCTATTGCCGCTCCGGCACCCGCTGCACCAACCTCTACATGGCGATCCAGCAGAGCAAGGGCTGACCGGCAAGCGACGGGCGGGTTTGCATGACAAGCGATTGTGACCTAAATTATTTGTCGCAAGGATCGCGCCATGAACATTTCGGTCGCAGAAGCCAAGGCAAAGTTTTCTGAACTCATCGAACGGGTGGAAGCCGGCGAGGAGATCATAGTTACTCGCGACGGCAAGGCTGTAGCCAAGATTGCGGCCCCCGTGGAAATGGCATCATCGCGTCAAAGCATAATTGGCGCGATGAAGGGCAAAGTCTGGATTGCCGACGACTTCGACGAGCTTGGTCCCGAATGGGACGAATACATCAAGTGAGCGGCCTCAGGTTCCTTCTGGACACGCACGTCCTCCTTTGGGCTATTTGCGACGATGATCGGATTTCGTCCAATCATCGCCAGATCATCGCCAACGGCGAAGGTATCGTCGTAAGTGCTGTTTCCATTTGGGAAATCGCCATCAAGCGCGCCAGCGGCAAGTTGGTCGTTGAGGGCGACATGGTGCAACTGCTCAATGCACGCGGAATTCCAATCCTATCGATCAATGAGCACCATGCGGCGCGGGTCGAGCATCTCGCGAGTCACCATCGTGACCCGTTCGACCGGCTGCTGATCGCCCAGGCTCAGGTCGAGAACCTCGCCGTCCTCACCACTGACCCTATGTAAGCGCGCTACGACGTGGCTGTCGCCTAAAGCCCAAGCCGCTCGACTTCCTCGCCACGGAACCGGAGATCGTAGTCGAGGAAGAACTCGTCGAGTTGCGGCGGCGCGACCGACGTGCCGGACAGCATCGCGTGCACCTGGCCGCGATGATGGATCTGGTGGATGAAGAGATGGGCGAGCAGGTCGCCGATGCGCTCCGGGACCTGCCCAGCCTCGCCGCGATCCGATAGCACCTGCCGGCCGAGATCGGCTTCCGACAGCCGATCGCAGCAGGCTACGAGGCGGCGGTCGCATGCCGCCTGTGCCTCGGCAAGCTTGGCGGCCTCGTCGAAAGCTCTGAACTTCGCGAAAACGCCGCGTCCCTCCCCGCCCTCCTCGATCATGTCGAGGTAGTAGAGGTCGACCTCGAGGATGTGGTTCAGGGTTTCCCCGAGCGACGGGAAGAAGCTCGTGCGCCCGGCCTCGAACTCGCCTGGCCGCAGGGCCGTCACGGCGCGGTGGATGCGGTCGTTGGACCACAGGTTGTTCCGCGCCATGCGGCGGAAGTGGCTCGTCAGGTCCATTGCCTCGTCCTGCAACGCCTCGATCAGGGCAAAGGCGGGCCGTAGCGGCCGATCTGCTGCTCGATGGCGCCGAAGATAGAATGGCCGGCCGCGTCCTTCATCTCGATACGGACGGTGTCGCCGAGCGATGCGGATATGACTTCGGCGCCGCCGCGAACCACCGCACCTGCGTGGAGCGGGCGCCCGACGGTCGCATTGGCAATGAGTTGCGGAAACGGAGTCCAGCCTCCGGTCGCGACGGTCCGCGATCCAACCGACAGCGCCAGATGTACGGCGCCATCCCAGGTACCGCCGAGTTCGTCGGGCGTCACCGCCACCGGCGACAAGGTGGAAGTTCCGGTCTGGCCGCCGTCGAGCACGGTATCGGCGGCAAGCACCAGCAAGGCCACCGCCTCGCGGGCGCCGGCCTCTCCGGTCGCCAATCCGACGTCGGTGACAATGGCCGCAACCGAAGCCTCCACCCTTGCGTCGCGCGACTTGCCCGTGAGTTCGATCGGGTCGCGCGGGGCAATGAAGGCATCGCCACCGCCGACGCGCTGATAGACCCGCGGCAGCGGGGCAAGCGCATCGTGCTCATGGAAGCGGGCCGACGGCACCGCGCCGATTTCGAGCGACTCGGCGAGCGTCGTGAGATGCGGGGAGATGCGACGCCAATCATCCAGCGCTGCCTGCAGATCGGGCGCCAGGAATGAGGCGTCGGTGTAGCGCGTCAGGTCGCGTGAAACGACCACCAGTTGTCCGTCACGCGTTCCGCTCTTGAGTGTTGCCAGTTTCATGTCGATCCTCCCGATTCCCGCCTTGGATGCCCCCGACTGAAAGAACATGCCCGTCACGGCCGATCGTCAAGGGACCGGACCACGTTTTCCTGACAGCTTCGATCCAGTCGGCCTCGCCGATCTCGACGTCGTCGGCCGGGATCAGATGATTGAGCACCAGCCGCCCGACGCCGGCACGCGCGGCGATCGTGCCGGCTTCCTCGGCTAGGCTGTGGCTCGCCATCAGATGCTCGCGCAGCCGTGCGCCGTTGCCGGTTCGGGCGACGAGCCGCTCGACGCCTGCCTGAAGCATCGCCTCATGAACAAGAACGTCGGCGCCGCGCGAAAATTCCGCAAGTGGCGGAAAGAACGCGGTGTCGGCCGAAACGACGACGCTTATGCCGCCGCAGTCGAAACGCAGGGCGAAGCACTCGGTCACCGGCGGATGGTCGACGCGCAACGCGCGGACCTCGAGTTCGCCGTCTCCCATGACGATGCCCTCGCCGAACTCGGCGATCTCGACCATTTGGCGCAGGTCGGGCCGCCCCTCGTCGTCGATGCGGGTTTCGATATCGAATTCAAGCGATTGGAGGAAACCCTGCCAGTATCGATTCAACCCAACGGGTCCGAACACCTTGACCGGCGTTGCAAGGCCTGCCGTCCAGGCCGTGTGGATGAGCGGCCCCAGCTCGAGCGCGTGGTCGGAATGAAGGTGGGTGACGAAGACGAGGTCGAGCGCCTTGAGGCTGAGGCCCGCGTCGGTCAGGCCGCGGGTGACGCCGAGCCCGCAATCGATCACGATCCTGCGCCCGCCGAGTTCCAGCAGCGTCGAAGTTGGCCACGGGCCGCCGGGCCTGATCGCGGGGCCGCCCTTGGTGCCGAGCAGGACCAGGCGGCCGCTCATGCGTCCCGTCCCGGGGAGTAGGAAATCATGCGGTGCCTCCTGTTCGGTCCGACGGTAGAGCGTCGGGCACGGCCGAGGCAAGGCGAAAGCGTCAGTCGACGCGCCGTGGATACTGCGCGCGGGGCGGAATCCAGTGAAGGACGAGCGCCAGAAGCAGCAGGCTTATGCAGCCCGCGAGCACGACGACGAACAGCGTCCCGCTCTGATAGGGCGATGCGGTGGCCACCAGCGGGATGGCCCCTGCGGGCGGATGCGTGACGCGGAACATCAGCATGAGCGCGATGGAGAGGCCGACGGCCACGGCGGACACTTCCCACAGCCCAGGAAAGGCCATCGCCGCGCCGACGCCGAGGAGCGTGGCGATGAAGTAGCCGGCGAACACGTTGATCGGCTGCGCCAGGGGGCTGGCGGGCTGCCCGAACATGAGCACCGCGGTGGCGCCCAGCGGGGCGATCAGCATGGGGATGCCGGTGAGCGACGTCAGGCCACCGACCGCCGACAGGCCGATGACCGCCCCCGACCCTGATTTCAAATGGGCGACGAAGTGCCCCTTGGGCTCGTGGCGTGCGGTAAGGGTTCGTATGTGGCGGCGCAAGTCGTACCCCCCGGCGAAAAGGCCCGCCTGAATAGCAAATCACGGGGGAATTTGGCAACGCAGCTTTGTTCGAAAATTTCGCCTTACAGTGAAAAAACTTTCCCAACGCCTACCAGTCCATGACGACCTTGCCGGAATTGCCGCTGCGCATGGCATCGAAGCCCGCCTGGAAGTCGTCGATGCCGATCCGGTGGGTTATCAGCCCGGTCACGTCGAGCGGTCCCTGCACCAGCGCGATCATCTTGTACCAGGTCTCGAACATCTCGCGGCCGTAGATGCCCTTGAGGTGCAGCATCTTGAAGATGACCTTGTTCCAGTCGATCTCGAAGCCGGTCGGCGCGATGCCGAGGATGGCGATCTTGCCGCCATTGTTCATGGTCTCGATCATGTCGCGGAAGGCCACGGCCGAGCCCGACATTTCGAGGCCGACGTCGAAGCCCTCGGTCATGCCCTCCTCGCGCATGACGTCGACGAGCTTTTCCTTCGCGGCGTTGACCACATGGTGGATGCCCATCTTGCGCGCGAGGGCCAGCCGCGTCGGATTGATGTCGGTGATGACGACCTTTCTTGCCCCCACGCACTGGGCGACCATCGCTCCCATGATGCCGATGGGCCCGGCGCCGGTCACCAGCACGTCCTCGCCCACCAGATCGAAGGAAAGCGCGGTGTGCACGGCATTGCCCAGCGGGTCGAAGATCGCCGCCACCTCGTCTGGCACGTCGTCGGGGATCGGCACCACGTTGTGCTGCGGGATGACGACGTATTCGGCAAAGGAGCCCGGCCGGTTGACGCCGACGCCGAGCGTGTTGCGGCACAGATGGCCGCGCCCGGCGCGGCAGTTGCGGCAGTGGCCGCAGACGATGTGCCCTTCGCCGGACACCCGCTGGCCGACCTTGTAGTCGTTCACGCCTGCGCCGAAATCGGCGACCGTGCCGACGAATTCATGGCCGGTCACCATCGGAACCGGGACCGTCTTCTGCGCCCACTGGTCCCAGTTGTAGATGTGGACGTCGGTGCCGCAGATCGCCGACTTGCGCACCTTGATCAGCACGTCGTTGGGGCCGATCTCGGGGATGGGCACCTCTTCCATCCAGATACCGGGTTCGGCCTTGGCCTTCACCAGCGCGCGCATCATGTTGGACATCGTCTTTTCCTCCGAATCCCTTGATCCAGAATCGCTTTCGCGGCTTCAGGAAATCACGCCCAGTTCGCGGCCGACCTCGCCGAACGCCGCGACCGCGCGATCGATATCCTCGGCCGAGTGCGCCGCCGACATCTGCGTGCGGATGCGCGCCTGGCCCTTCGGCACCACCGGGAAAGAGAAGCCGATCACGTAGATCCCGCGCTTCAGCATGCGTGCGGCCATCTCCTGCGCCAGAGCGGCATCGCCCAGCATCACCGGAATTATGGGATGGTCGGCGCCGGCGAGCGTGAAGCCGAGCCTGCCCATGCCGGCGCGGAAGCGCGCGGCATTGGCGTAGAGCTTTTCGCGCAAGGCCCCGCCCCCGGCGATCATGTCCAGCACCTTGATCGAGGCGCCGGCTATGGAGGGAGCAAGGGTGTTGGAGAACAGATAGGGCCGCGAGCGCTGGCGCAGCCAGTCGACGACTTCGCGCCTGGCCGCCGTGTAGCCGCCCGAGGCGCCGCCAAGCGCCTTGCCGAGCGTACCGGTGATGATGTCGACCCTGCCCTCGACGCCGCAATGCTCGGGCGTGCCGCGACCGTTGGTGCCGACGAAACCGACGGCATGGCTGTCGTCGACCATCACCATCGCCCCATGCTTTTCGGCCAGATCGCAGACGCCCCCAAGGTTGGCGATGATCCCGTCCATCGAGAACACGCCGTCGGTGGCAATCAGCTTGAAGCGGCAACCCTCGGCCTTGTTCAGTTCCTCCTCCAGCGCAGCCATGGCGTTGTTGGCGTAGCGGAAGCGCCTGGCCTTCGACAGTCGGACGCCGTCGATGATCGAGGCGTGATTGAGCGCGTCGGAGATGATGGCGTCTTCCTCGCCCAGCAGGGTCTCGAACAGGCCGGCATTGGCGTCGAAGCATGACGAATAGAGGATCGTGTCCTCCATGCCGAGGAAGCCGGAAATCCTGGCCTCGAGTTCCTTGTGCTCCTCCTGCGTGCCGCAGATGAAGCGCACCGAGGCCATGCCGTAGCCATAGCGGTCGAGCGCGGCCTTGGCCGCCTCGCGCAATTCATGGCTGTCGGCGAGGCCAAGATAGTTGTTGGCGCAGAAGTTCAGCACCTTGTGGCCGCCGGCGACTTCGATCTCGGCAGACTGGGTCGAGGTGATGACGCGCTCGGACTTGTAGAGGCCTGCCGTCTTCAGCGCTTCCAGTTCGGAAGCCAGATGTGAAACAAACGCTTGGCTCATCTTCTTGCTGCCCGATTGAGAGTGCCACTTGGGCAGAGTGTCGTCTCAGGCCGACCGAAAAGCCACCTAAAATGCGATGGGACGGACGAATGAGGTTGCCGTCATCCGTCCGCCAACAAAATCAGGCGAGCGGCGCGCCGATGATGTCGATGCCGTTGCGGGCGCAGGCCTCGGTCAATGCCTTGATGACCTCCGGGGTCGGCGCGACCTGCGGCGGGACTTCCGCCTTGGCGGCCGGAATGCTGACCTCGCGCACCATGCGTTCGAAGTCGCCGCGGGTGGTGACGGTCAGGCAGCGCGCGCCTTCCGCGGATTCGACGCGGTAGCTGTGCGGAATGCCCTTCGGCGCAAGCATGGTCTGGCCAGCATGGCCGTAGAGGTCCTTGCCGCCGACATTGAACCGCACCACGCCCTCGAGGATGTGGAACACCTCGTCCTCGTTGCGGTGGATGTGGAGCGGCGGCGAGGAGCCGTAGGGCATCAGATGCTCGATCACGCTGATCGTGTCCGCACCCGCTTCGCCCGAAAGCCGGATGGTCGCAAGGGTGCCGTTGAACCACAGCAATTCGCCGCGGTTCTCAGTCTTCGTGTGGATGGTCACTGGGTTTCCTTTCGACAGATGGGAGGCGCCTTGCCGGCGTCGGCATCGATCTAGAGGCGCTGTGTATCCACTCGAATTCACCGAATACGAAAGCTGTATCTTCGTATTGAAACAATTCGCGCGATTTTCGAACAAAAAGCGAAGGTCAGGCTGCACGCGGTTCGCCGCTCCCTGTCACGAAAGCGACGCCCGCGCACGCCGCTTCCCTTGCCGCGAAGCGCGACCGGGCGGGCTAAGCTCGACGTCGATCTGGTCCAGCAGCACGGGGACACCATGGCCGACACCAGCATTTCGACCATCCGCATCTTCCGGCAGTGGCAGCCGTTTCGCGACGGCACCTACCGCTGTTCCGGCGGCCGCAGCGCCGAGGGTTTCGATTCGACCATCGTCGAGATCGTCAGCCGCGACGGCATCGCCGGCTATGGCGAGATGGCGCCGCTCGGCAGCTTCTATGATCCGGCCTTTGCATCCGGGGCCCGCGAGGCGATGCGTGAACTTGCGCCGCAGCTGCTCGGCTGCGATGGCGCCGGCATCGAAGCCCTCAACCGGCGCATGGACCTGCTGCTCAAGGGCCACCCCTACGCCAAGTCGGCCATCGACATGGCGCTGTGGGACCTCGCGGGCAGGCGCTCGGGCCTGTCGCTGGCGGCCATGAGCGGCGGCCCCGAGGGGACAAGCCTTGCGCTCTATCGCTCCATCGCACAGCAGGGACCCGACGCCATGGCCGCAAGGGCGACGAAATACATCGCCGAGGGCTATCGCCGCCTGCAGGTCAAGGTCGGCCTCGACGTCAACGAGGACATCGCCCGGCTGGAGGCCGTCCGCGCTGCCGTGCCGGCGGACACGGTGCTCTTCTGCGACGCCAATGCCAGTTGGGGCACGGCCGAGACGCGGCGCTTCCTGATGGCGACGCGCAACCTCGACTACATGCTGGAGCAGCCCTGCGCGAGCTACGAGGAAAACCTCGCAGTCCGCCGCGCCACCGAGCGGCCGCTGGTGCTGGACGAGACCATCGACGGAGTCGACGTGCTGCTCAGGGCGATCGCGGACGGGCTGGTCGACGGCATCACCATCAAGCTCGCGCGCGTCGGGGGACCGACCAAGGCCAAGCTGCTCCGCGACATCGCGGTCGCCAAGAACCTCAAGGTCACGATCGAAGACACCGGCGGCGCGCAGATCGACACGGCAGCCTATTCGGGCCTGCTGCTGTCGACGCCGGAAACGCTGCGCCAGCACACGGTCGACTTCCACAATTGGGTGACGGTCGCGAACGGGCGCGGCGACTTTGCTATTTCCAACGGCACGATGCGCCTACCGGATGGACCGGGTCTCGGCCTCGACGTGGACACTTCGGCCTTCGGTGCACCGATCTTCGCCTGCACCGCTTAGAAATGGTGGCTGGACGGACACGCCCCCGCACCCGTCCAGCCCCAGCATCGGCGCTACAGTAACGGTGCGCCGACGACCTGGATTGTTGCCGGCATCGAGCCGTCGAAGAAGCTTTCGCCCGTTTCGGTGACCCGCGTTGGCCCATGCTGTCCCCCGGCGGATGTCGGCAGGCTCATCTCACGGACCATCCGCTCGAACTCTCCGCCCTGGGTGACGATCAGGCAGATGCTGCCCTCTCCCGGTTCGACGCGGAATACGTGCGGCAGGCCCTTGGGCGACACCACGGTCTGGCCCGAATGGGCGGAGAAATGCTCGCCGTCGACCCGGAAGCGCATCGCCCCCTCGAGGACGTGGATGATGTCGTCGCCGCTCAGTTCGACATGGAGCGGCGTCGAGCCGCCGCGCGGCATGCGGCATTCGACAATGCTTATTCCGTCGCTACCCGCGCTCGCCGGCACGCGGATGATCATCAGATTCTCGCCGAACCATAGATTCTGGCCGGCATCTACAGCCTCTTTTTGAACCGTCATCGACAAGCCCCCTCTGCTGCCCGGCAAATCGCCGACAGTCGGGAGATATTGGGGTCATGTAACAGCTTGAAGCCGAGGAAGACTGGAATGTTTCAATGCCCTGAAACAATTCGCGCGAAAGTCGCATCGCAATCGCACCGCCTAAACCCGCAAGCGAAACCGGATCGCACTTCGGCGCTTCGACCAGCCCATGAAACAGCGGCGGCCGCGAAGCGCTGCGTCGCGGCCGCCGGATTTCCCGCCTTGCCGGCAAGCCTCAGAAGAAGGCCTGCAGCCCCGTCTGGGCGCGGCCCAGGATCAGCGCGTGCACGTCGTGCGTGCCTTCATAGGTATTGACCGTTTCCAGGTTCTGCGCGTGGCGCATGACGTGGTAGCCGATCTGGATACCGTTGCCGCCGTGCATGTCGCGGGCCTGACGGGCGATGTCGAGGGCCTTGCCGCAGTTGTTGCGCTTGACCAGGCTGATCATTTCGGGGGCGAACTTGTGCTCGTCCATCAGGCGGCCGACGCGCAGCGAGGCCTGCAGGCCGAGCGCGATCTCGGTCTGCATGTCGGCCAGCTTCTTCTGGTAGAGCTGCATACCGGCAAGCGGCTTGCCGAACTGCTTGCGGTCAAGGCCGTACTGGCGGGCGCGATGCCAGCAATCCTCGGCGGCGCCCAGCACGCCCCAGGAGATGCCGTAGCGGGCGCGGTTGAGGCAGCCGAATGGTCCCTTGAGACCCGAAACGTTGGGCAGCAGCGCCTCTTCGCCCACCTCGACGCCTTCCATGACGATTTCGCCGGTAATCGAGGCACGCAGGGACAGCTTGCCTTCGATCTTGGGCGCCGACAGGCCCTTCATGCCCTTGTCGAGCACGAAGCCGCGGATCTGGTTGTCGTGCGCGGCCGACTTCGCCCAGACGACAAAGACGTCGGCGATCGGCGCGTTGGAAATCCACATCTTCGAGCCGGTCAGACGGTAGCCGCCGGCGGTCTTCTCGGCGCGAGTCTTCATGCCGCCCGGATCGGAGCCCGCGTCCGGCTCGGTAAGGCCGAAGCAGCCGATCCACTCGCCCGAGGCGAGCTTGGGCAGATACTTCCTGCGCTGCTCTTCGGAGCCGTAGGCGTAGATCGGGAACATCACCAGCGACGACTGCACGCTCATCATCGAGCGATAGCCCGAATCGACGCGCTCGACCTCGCGCGCCACCAGCCCGTAGGTCACGTAGCCGGCGCCGAGGCCGCCATATTCCTCGGGAACGGTGATGCCGAGCAGGCCGGCCTCGCCCATTTCGCGGAAGATCGCCGGGTCGGTCTTCTCTTCGAGATAGGCGTTCTCGATGCGCGGGGCGAGCTTGTCGGCGGCGAAGGCCGCAGCACCATCGCGCACCATCCGCTCGTCTTCGGTCAGCTGGTCTTCGAGGAGGAAGGGATCGGCCCAGACGAAGCTGCCGCCGCCTACCGGTGTGGATGCGCTCATGGTTCCTCCGGAGAATAAGGTGATTTGACCCATCCTAGACCGCATCGAGCCATTTCGCTAACAAGTAATCTCGCACAGTTTATGCGTAAATTCGATAAACTCGAATCCGGGACCGCCGATGCGCCGTGCCTATGTACCTACAATTGCCGAGCTTGAGGCCTTTCGCGCCTGCGCCCGCTATGGCACGACAATTCGCGCCGCCGATCAGCTCAACCTGACCCAGAGTTCAGTCAGCCGCTCGATCGGGCAACTGGAGGACCGGCTGGGCGTGGCGCTGTTCCATCGTGTCCGGCAACGCCTCACGCTGTCGGATGCCGGCCGGCGTTTCGCACGGGATGCCGAAGAGATCCTCGACAGCCTGCACGAGGCGGCGGTGCGCACCATGGCGTTCGGCGGCCAGTCCGACGTCCTCAGCCTTGCTGTCCTTGCAACTCTTGCCGACCGCTGGCTGATACCGCGGCTGGCGAGGTTCCACGCCGCCCATCCGCATGTCGCCATCGACCTCGCGGTGCGGCTGGAGACGGTCGACCTCGAAACCGAAGCCTTCGACGCCGCCATCCAGCGCGGTCCGGTGGAAGCGGGCCAGCCGGGCATGCTGCGCCTGTTCGACGAGGACCTGGTCGTCGTGGCGTCGCCGGCGCTGCTCGACGGCCGGGCCGCGCTCGACGACGTCGAACTCGCCGCGCTGCCGCTGCTGCAACAGTCGACACGCCCGACGCTCTGGCTGCAGTGGTTCCAGGCCGCCGGCGTCGACCCGCGCACCACCTTGCGCGGCCACCGCTTCGAGCAGTTCTCGATGGTCGTCGAAGCCGCGGTCGCCGGCCTCGGCGTGGCGCTCGTGCCGGAGATCCTCGCCGAACGGGAACTCGCCGCCGGCCAGTTGGTGATGGCCTCGCCCAACCGCATCGCCGGCGAATTTCCCTACCGGCTGGCCTTTAGACCCGGCGGCGAGGACCGGCCTGGCCTGCGCGAATTCGTCCGTTGGCTCTCCGGCGAAGTGGCCGGCCAGCCGCTCAGATCCTCAGGCCGAACCTGATGCCGTCATAGATGGCGGCGTGGATGTTGCGGGCCTCGACCGCATCGCCGATGCGCAGGAGCAGGAAACGGCCGTCGGGGTTCTTGTCAGGGAATATCTCCCCGCCGTTGACGAGGCGCTCGTAGTCTATCGCGCCGCCGTTCTTCGACAGCGGCTTGAGCTCGAGATAGAGGTCGTCGAGCGGCAGCGTGCCGTGCTCGACTACCACCTGGTCGACGCGGCGCTCCTCGCTCCAGCCCGCGGCGAAGTCGGAGGACAGCGTGGCGACGAGCTGGTTGCCCTCGCGCCTGACCGATTTCAGCCGCGTGTTGATGGTGATCTTCACGCCATAGCGATGGAACGCCTCCATGTAGGGCACGTGGTTCATGCCGCCGATCTCGGGCGCGAAGAAGCGCTCGGGCGAAACCAGCTCCAGCTTCGCGCCGGCCTTGCCGATCAGTTCGGCAGCCGTCATGCCCTGGTGGCCGCCATTGTCATCATAGAGCAGCACGTTCTCGGCCGGCTTGACGCTGCCGGCGACAATGTCCCAGCTCGACGTCACCAGATCGTCGCCCGTATCGAGCGGCGGGTTCTGCGGCAGGCCGCCGGTGGCGATCACCACCGCGTCCGGGTCGAGCGCCAGAACGTCGTCGCTGCCGGCCCAGATGTCGTAGCGGATCTCGACGCCGAGGCGCTCCAACTCGGCCAGCCGCCAGTCGACGATGCCGATGAGTTCGCGCCGGCGCGGGTTCTGGGCTGCGAGCCGCACCTGTCCACCGGCCTGGCTCGATGCTTCGAGGACGGTCACCTTGTGGCCGCGCTCGGCGAGCACTCGCGCCGCTTCGAGGCCCGCAGCGCCTGCGCCGACCACCACGACGCTGCGCAGCGGCCCGTCGGTCCGCGAAATCACATGCGGGATCGTCGCCTCGCGGCCGGTCGCGGCGTTGTGGATGCACAGCGCCCCGCCGCCCTCATAGATGCGGTCGAGGCAGTAGGTGGCGCCGACGCAAGGCCTGATCCGGTGCTCCTCGCCCGCCATCACCTTCCTGGTGATGTGCGGGTCGGCGATGTGGGCGCGCGTCATGCCGACCATGTCGAGCTTGCCGCTGGCGATCGCGTGGCGTGCGGTCGCGACATCGGCGATGCGTGCGGCGTGGAAGACCGGGAACTTCGTCGCCGCCCGCACCTCGCCGGCGAAGTCGAGATGCGGCGAGGACGGCATGCCATGCAGCGGAATGACCTTGGTCAAGGCTGCATCGGTGTCGATGTGGCCGCGGATGACATTGAGGAAGTCGATCTTGCCGGACGAGGCAAGGCGGCGGGCGATGTCGACGCCCTCGTCCTTCGACAGCCCCTTCTCCATGTCCTCGTCGGCGACCATGCGGATGCCGACGATGAAGTCCGGCCCCACCGCCGCGCGCACGGCATCGAGCACCCGCCAGGTGAAGCGCAGGCGGTTGTCGAGCGTGCCGCCATACTCGTCGCCGCGCTGGTTGGTCGCCGGCGACCAGAACCCGTCCATCAGGTGGCCGTAGGCCTCGAACTCGATGCCGTCCAGGCCTGCCGCCTGGATGCGCTGGGCGGCGGAGGCGTAGTCGGCGACGATGCGGTCGAGGTCCCAGTCCTCGGCGGTCTTGGGGAAGGTGCGGTGGGCGGCCTCGCGCACCGGCGAGGCGCTGAGCACCGGCAGCCAGTCGGCCTTGTTCCAGTTGGTGCGCCGGCCGAGATGGGTGAGCTGGATCATCACCTTGCAGTCGTGCTCGTGGCAGGCCTCCGCAAGTTCTGCCAGCCACGGCACGATGGCGTCGTCATAGGCGTGCAGGTTGCCGAAGGCGGCGGGGCTGTCGCGCGAGACGATCGCCGACCCCGCCGTCATGGTCAGCGCCATGCCGCCCCTGGCCTTTTCGGCATGGTAGAGCCGGTAGCGCTCCTTGGGCATGCCGTCCTCGGAATAGGCCGGCTCGTGGCTGGTCGACATGACGCGGTTCTTGAGCGTCAGGTGCTTGAGTTGGAATGGCTGGAGCAGCGGGTCGGTACTTGTCATTGCCTTCCTGCATCATCAAGCGCTAATAAGCGCCACCCAAAGATCTGGTCGTCGAGTTTCGCGCGCTACGGCAGCGGAGCATTGAGCCAGAACCAGTCCGAAGAGCCGCCCAATGACCATCACCGACACCCTGACCCAGCTCGGCACGAAGGTGGAGACTCCGACCTCGCCGGAAGCCGCCGTGCTCGAAACCGTGCCCTACGGCCGCGTCGACGGCCCGCCGGCCATCGTGCGCTTCACCTGCCCGGAGTTCACCTCGCTCTGCCCGGTGACCGGCCAGCCGGATTTCGCCCACATCGTCATCGACTACGCCCCGGACAAGCTTTTGGTCGAGTCCAAGTCGCTCAAGCTGTTCATGGTTTCGTTCCGCAACCATGGCGCCTTCCACGAGGACTGCACGGTGATGATCGGCCGCCGGGTCGTGGAGGCGACCAAGCCGCTGTGGCTGCGCATCGCCGGCTACTGGTATCCGCGCGGCGGCATCCCGATCGACGTGTTCTGGCAGACCGGCACGCCGCCCGAGGGCTCGTGGCTGCCCGACACGGGCGTCGCGCCCTATCGCGGGCGCGGCTGAACCACATCTGCCCGCTCGTGCCGGCTCACTGCGACGCGAGGTCATCTTTCACCTCGACCAGGGCGATCCTGCCGCTCGCATCGAAATGGACCGTCTCCTCGCCTGACCGGTCGAGGCGGGTGCCGGTGATGGCATGCGTCGCTTCGAGCCGCCAACGCGACCAGGCGACGCGCGGCGACACCGAAGCAACCGCCTCGTCTTTCGATTTCTGGTCGCCATAGACGGCGAAGTAGCTGCGAAAAGCGTCCATGATGGCGTCTCGGCCAACAATGGCGCCGATCCCGTCCGAAACGTACTCGGCATCGGCTGCGAAGCAGACCTCGATGGCTGCGAAGTCGAGCACATCGATCGCCGCGTGGTAGTGCTTCAACGCCGCAACCGGATCGAACGACCGGTCGGCCAAGGAGCTGTCGTCCGGCATCAGTACCACGCGTCTTCCATCGACGCCTTCTTGCACGTCATGAACTCCTTGAGCGCCTCGTCGATGCCTGGATCGAGTGGCGGCGCCTCATATTCGTCCAGCATCGTCTTCCAGCGCTTGTTGGCGCGGGCGGCGGCGTCGACGGAGCCTGCGGCCTCCCACTTCTCGAATGGCTCGTTGTCGGCGATCGCCGAATCCCAGAACGCCGTCTCGTAATTTTGCATCGTGTGGGCGCAACCGAAGAAATGATTGCCGGGACCGACCTCGCGGAAGGCATCGAGCGCCAGCTGATTGTCGTCGATCTGCACGCCATCGAGATAGGTGTGCAGCGCGCCGCAGAAATCGGCGTCCATGACGAACTTCTCGTAGGACATCGACAACAGCCCATCGAGGAAGCCGGCCGAATGCAGGATGAAGTTCGCACCACAATGCACGGCCGCAAGCATCGACATGGTGCCTTCGTTCATGGCGTGGGCGTCCGGCAGCTTCGAGGTGGTGAAGTTGCCCGAGCATCTGAGGGGTAGATTAAGTCTCCGCGCAAGCTGCCCGATGACCATCGAGCCGATGGCCGGTTCCGGAGTGCCGAAGGTCGGCGAGCCCGAGCGTAGTGACATGGACGACAGGAAATTGCCGAAGATCACCGGCGCGCCAGGCCTTTCGAGCTGGGTCAGGGCGCAGCCGGCCATGGTCTCGGCCAACGACTGGGCAATGGCGCCGGCGTTGGTCACCGGCCCCATGGCGCCGCCGAGGATGAAGGGCACGATGACAGCCGCCTGGTTGGCGCGGGCATAGGCGCGAAGTGCCGTGGTCATGGTCGCGTCCCAGACCAGCGGCGAGTTGACGTTGACATTGCCGAGGACAACGCAGTTGCGGTCGGTGAATTCTTCGCCGAAGACGATGCGCGCCATGTCGATCGAGTCTTCCGCGCGGCTCTCCGAGGTCACCGACCCCATGAAGGCGCGGTCGGAATAGCGGATATGGCTGTAGACCATGTCGAGGTGGCGTTTGTTGACCGGCACGTCGACCGGCTCGCAGATGGTACCGCCGGAATGGTGCAGCCAGGGCGACGATTGCGCCAGCTTCACGAAGTTGCGGAAGTCTTCGATCGTGCCGTAGCGGCGGCCCTTGTCGAGATCCATGACGAAGGGCGAACCATAGGCCGGCGAAAACACCACGCTCTTACCGCCGATCTCCACAGAGCGCTCGGGATTGCGCGCGTGCTGGGTGAAGGTTGCGGGGGCCGTCTTCAGCAGTTCGCGCAGCAGGCCGGGCTCGAACTTGACCAGCACGCCCTCGACCTTGGCCCCTGCCCGTTTCCAGTGGTCGAGCGCTGCGGGATCGTCGCGGAACTCGATGCCGATCTCGGCGAGGATGCGGTCGGCCGTCGCCTCGATGCGGACGAGGTTCTCCTGCGACAGGATGTCGTAGGTCGGGATGTTCCTGACGATGTAGGGCCGGCCATGCGCCTCGGGCCCGTGCGAGCGCTGCTCGCGGCGGGCATTGCGGCCGCCGCGCTCGCGGCGCTTGGCGGGCTCGCTCAGGGCTTCGGCTGCGGCAACGCTCATGTCGGGCTCCAAATCGTTTGGCATGAAGCTAGACTTTGGATCGTGCGCTGTGACGCTTGAAAATCCTCATCATTTGCATAAGCATGCCTTATGCAAAGCCTGCGCCACCTGTTGCCCTCCGCCGGCAGCCTGATCGTCTTCGAGGCCGCCGGACGGCTGGCCAGCTTCACCGCCGCCGGCCGCGAGCTCGGCATGACGCAGGCAGCCGTCTCGTATGCGATCCGCGGACTTGAGGACCAGCTCGGCGCCAAGCTGTTCCGGCGCCGCCACCGCCACGTGGTCTTGACCGAGGCGGGCGAACGTTTCCATGCCGATGTCACGCTTGGCCTTTCACATATCCGCAAGTCGGCAGAGGAACTCAGGGCGCGCGCCGGCGGCATGCACGTCACGCTGTCGGCCTCGACGGCGTTCACATCGTTCTGGATGATGCCACGCCTGCAGAAGTTCCGCGACGACCTGCCCGGCATCGACCTGCGCATCCAGACAGCCGACCGCGACCTCGACCTGGTGGCCGAAGGCATTCCCTTGGGCATCCGCGGCGGCGACGCCGCCGATTGGCCCGACTACGAGTTGCTGCCCATCGCCGGCGAGGAGATCTACGCAGTCGCCGGCCCTGCCTATCTGGCGCGTGCCGGAACGCCGCAAACGCCAGCCGAGATGACCCTGCACCACCTGATCCACCTGGAGGAGCCCTATCGCCCGGCGGCGACCTGGAACGAGTGGTTCCAGTCGGCAGGCGTGAACGGTGCGGTGGCCAAGCGCGGACTGGTCATCAATGACTATGTGCTTGTCATCCAGGCGGTCATGGAGGGCCAGGGCATCGCGCTCGGCTGGCGCCACCTCACCGACCGGCTGATCGCGGCGGGGCTGCTGGTCAGGCTGACCGACCACGTCATGACGACGAACAAGGGCTTCCACGTCGCCTGGCCGAGGAACCGGGCGCTCAGCGAAAGCGCCGAAAAGGTGCGCGACTGGCTGGTGGCGCAGGCGTGAACTGGGGCGGATGTTGCGCCACGCGTCCGCAATGTTGCGCCGCCCCTCATCCCCCTGTACGCTGTGGATGGCCCGGCCCACGCAATGTGGCTGTCCCGGCGCGACCGAATCCCGCTATAGTCTCGCGATGCCCATTCGCCAGCTTTCCGAAACGATGATCAACCAGATCGCCGCCGGCGAGGTCGTGGAACGGCCTGCCAGCGTGGTCAAGGAACTGGTCGAGAACGCGCTCGACGCAGGGGCTGCACGCATCGAGGTGGCGACGGCTGGCGGCGGGCTGAACCTGATCCGCGTCGTCGACGACGGGTCGGGCATGCCCGAGAACGAGCTTTCGCTGGCGATCTCGCGCCACTGCACCTCCAAGCTCTCCGACGACATCCACGACATCCGCTCGCTCGGCTTCCGCGGCGAGGCCCTGCCTTCGATCGGCTCGGTGTCGAGGCTGACCATTCGTTCGCGCACCAAGGCCGCCGACAGCGGTGCCGAGATCTCGGTGGACGGCGGGCGGATCGCCGCCGTGCGGCCGGCGCCGAGCAACCGCGGCACGACGGTCGAGGTGCGCGACCTGTTCTTCGCCACCCCTGCCCGGCTCAAGTTCATGAAGACCGAGCGGGCCGAGGCGATGGCCATCGCCGATACGGTCAAGCGCATCGCCATCGCCTTCCCGGCCGTACGCTTCACGCTGTCGGGCACCGACCGCTCGACGCTGGAGCTTTCGGCCACCGGCGACGACACAGATGGAAGGCTTGCCCGCATTGCCCAGGTGATGGGCAACGACTTCCCCGACAACTCGATCGCCATGGACGCTGCGCGCGAGAGCGTGCGGCTCGAGGGCCACGTCTCGATCCCGTCCTACACGCGCGCCAACGCGCTGCAGCAATATGCCTATGTCAACGGCCGGCCAGTGCGCGACAAGCTGATCGCCTCGGCGATCCGCGGCGCCTATGCCGACGTCCTGCCGCGCGACCGCCATGCGGTGACAGTGCTGTTCCTTTCGGTCGACCCCGCGCATGTCGACGTCAACGTGCATCCGGCCAAGGCCGACGTGCGCTTCCGCGATCCGGGCCTGGTGCGCGGGCTGATCGTCGGCGCGATCCGCCAGGCACTGGCGGGTGCGGGCATCCGTCCGGCCACCACTGGCACCGAGGCGATGGTGAGCGCATTCCGTCCGGGCGCGCCTTCCTATGCCCACCCCGGCCCGTCGGCCAGCCACCGCAGCTACAATGCAGAGTTCCGAGCCGCCCCTTCGGCCGGCTTCGACGCCGCGCGTTCGCCGTTCCGGCCGCTCGACACGGGCTTCGCCGAGGCCGTGCAGGCGAGCTTCGACACGGGACCGCTGCACAGCGCCGATGCGCGCGCCGGCCAGGCCGAGGTGGTGGAAGCGCTGCTGCAGACCGAGCTTGGCGCGGCGCGGGCGCAGGTGCACGAGAACTACATCGTCGCCCAGACCAGGGATTCGCTCGTCATCGTCGACCAGCACGCCGCCCACGAGCGGCTGGTCTACGAAGAACTCAAGAACGCCCTGCATTCACGCCCGGTGGCTTCGCAGATGCTGTTGATGCCCGAGATCGTCGACCTGTCGGAGGAAGACGCCGAGCGGCTGGCAGTGCATTCGGAAACCCTGGCCCGGTTCGGCCTCGGCATCGAACGCTTCGGCCCAGGCGCCGTCGCGGTGCGCGCGACCCCTGCCATGCTCGGCGAGACCGACGTCGCCCAGCTGGTGCGCGACCTTGCCGACGAGATCGCCGACAGCGACACGGCCGACATGCTGAAAGAACGGCTGCACGCGATTGCCGCCACCATGGCCTGCCACGGCTCGGTTCGGTCGGGGCGCCGGCTGCGGCCGGAGGAGATGAACGCGCTGCTGCGGCAGATGGAGGCGACACCGGGATCGGGCACCTGCAACCACGGGCGGCCGACCTATATCGAACTCAAGCTGGCCGACATCGAGAAGCTGTTCGGCCGCAGGTAGTTGACCTGACCGGGGTTTTGTGGGCGTAACAGCCCGACAAGGAAGACGAGCACAAGCCCATGATGAACCGTTTCGAAGGCCCCGGCGCGCGCGAAGCCCGCATCCGCTATCTCGACGGCGATTTCCAGGTGACCAGCCCCGGCTCCTTCGTACGCTGCGCGGTGACGGCCGAGTCTATTCCGCTCGACGAGCTCAAATACTGGAGCGTCGCCCGCCAGGAGCCCTATCGCGACGCCTCGGTCTCGCTCGGGCGCGAGATCGACATGAACCCGGACCTGCGCAAGCGCCGCTAGGGCAGCGGCCCAAACTCTGAGCGATTCTCGGGAAGGAGCCCGCGCAGCTTCGGCCAGACGGAGCGTCAGCCCGCTATCTTTCGCCGCCGCCAGGCGTCCAGCGTCTCGTCGACGATGCGCTCTGCGGTGTGCTCGATCTCGAACACGGCATCGATTTCAAGCACGTTGAGCCGCGCCAGGAATTCGGCGGCCGCAGCACCATGGCGCAGGCGTGCTGCGTCCTTGGAGGTGGTGACCAGCTCCAGCTCGCCGGCCTGCGCGGCCTTGGCCAGATCCTCCAGTTCGTCCGGAAGGTAGAAGTGGTGATCGGGGAAGGCATGGGCCAGGACCACCGTCCCCCCGGCCTTTGCGACCGTGTCGAAGAACTTCTCCGGATGGCCGATGCCGGCGAAGGCGAGGAAGCGCCTGCCCTGGAACATCTTCTTGCCGCGCGGCCGCGCCGTCGCGACGAAGACCGGCTTGCCGGCGCGCGCCGCCTGGCGCACGACCGCGTTGGCCATGTCGCCCTCGCCCATCCGGATCACCGCGTCGGTAAATCTGAGTTGGTCGACCAGGCGCGCGCGCATCGGCCCCGCCGGGATGACGTGGCCATTGCCCAGCCCGAAACGCGCGTCGACCACCACCAGCGCAAAGTCGATATGGATGCGCGCGCTCTGGAAGCCGTCGTCCATGATGAGGAAATTGCAGCCGCGCTCGATGAGCAGCTTTGCGCCCGCGGCGCGGTTCGGGGTGACGGCGACGGGGGCATGCTCGGCCAATAGCAGAGGCTCGTCGCCGACATGCTTGGCGCTGTCGTGCTGCCGGTCGACCACATGCGGCTCGGCGAAACTGCCGCCATGACCGCGCGACAGGAAGCCAGGCACGAGTTGCATGCGCTTGGCCTGCTTGGCGAGCGCGATCGCGATCGGGGTCTTGCCGGTGCCACCGACGGTGAAGTTGCCGACGCACAGCACCGGCGCATCGATCTTCTCGCGCCGCGCCGCCTTCATGCGCCGTCCGGCCACCAATGCATAGAGCGACGACACCGGGTACAGCGCGTAGGCACGCCAGTCCGGCTTTTCCCACCAGAAAGGAGGCGCTTCGCTGGCCAGCGCTACCTCCCGCCTGCGCCCTTGAGGCGCGCTTTCACGATGAGGGGATGGATGAAGGGTTCGAGCGCCTTCAGCGTGCGCGCCAGCGCCCCGCGCATCTCCTCGACCGTCAAGGCGCCGGCCGCCATCATGTCGTGACGGGCGATCTCGTTGCCGAGGAGGAAATTGACGGCCCCTGCCAGCATGTCGCGGTCGCGCACGATCTTGGCGCCGCCCTTGTCGATCAGCCGCTGGTAGGTGTCGCGGAAGTTCTGCACGTTGCGGCCCGACAGGACGGCGGTGTCCAGCATTGCCGGCTCGAGCGGATTCTGCCCGCCCTCCGACGTCATCGAGCGGCCGACGAAGGCTATCTCGGTGAGGCGCAGGTAAAGCCCCATCTCGCCGATGGTGTCGCCGAGCAGGATATCGGTGTCGGGCATGATATGGTCGCCGGTACTGCGACGGGCGACCTTCAGCCCCAAGCCGGCAAGATCCGCCGCCACGGCAGCGGCACGCTCGGGATGGCGCGGCACGATGACCGTCAGGAGCCCGCGATGGCGGTTGCGCAACATAGCGTGCACCTCGGCCGCCACGACCTCCTCGCCGTCATGGGTCGAAACGGCCGCCCATGTCGGGCGGCGCCCGATCTGGCGCTGGAGCATGTGCAGGGCGCGTTCGTCGACCGGCGGCGGGGCGGTATCGACCTTGAGGTTACCCGAGACAGTCACCGGCCGCGCACCAAGCGCACGGAAACGTTCGCCGTCGACCTCGGACTGCGCCACGACATGCGCCATGTTCTCGAACAGCGCCTCGGCAATGTAGGCCCGCTTCTTCCACGACTTGAACGAGCGGTCGGACAGGCGGCCGTTGACGAGGATCTGCGGCACGTTTCGCGCGCCCAGTTCGAGGATGGTCATGGGCCAGATCTCGGACTCGGCGATGATCGCCAGGTCCGGAAGCCAATGGTCGAGGAAGCGGCTCACCGCCGGCTTGAGGTCGAGCGGCACATATTGATGGATGATGCGGGGACCGAGGCGTTCGTCGGCGACCTGGGCGGAGGTGACCGTGCCCGTGGTGAGGACGACGCTAATGCCGTAATCCAGAATGCTCTCGATCAACGGAACGACCGCGATCGTCTCGCCGACGCTCGCCGCATGGAACCAGATCAGCGGGCCGTCCGGCCGTTCGCGGCCGGCGAAGCCGTAGCGCTCGCGGCGGCGGTTCTTGTCTTCCTTGCCTTTTGAGGTCCGCCAGGCGACATAGCCGCCGACCATCGGATAGGCTGCGGCACCCGCGTAGCGGTACGCCTTGAGGACGGCTCTGGCCCAGCGTTCGCTCATCTCGCGCCGTCCACCATGCGATAGGCCTGTTCGGTTGCAAGATTCATGGCTGCGGTGAGTTCCAGGCGCTTGCGCTCCATCTCGGCATCGTCCGCGTCGACGGCCACTTCGATCAGCGGGCCAACGGCAACCGCGCAGCGGCCGAAGGGCAGGTTGACGGTTGTCTTGTCCCAGCTCTTCTCGATCACCGTGCGACGGCTGGTGGCGATCGCCGCCGGGGCAATGGGCCTGCCGGAAAGACGGGCCAGAAGGACGATGCCCATGCCGGCGTCGCGGGGGGTGCCATGCGGAATGTCTGCGATCATGCAGACGTTCTTGCCGGCATCGAGCGCCTTTTTCAGGGCAATGAGGGCGGTCGCACCACCCTTTTCGTGCTTGCTCTTTCTTTGACGGCCGCCCGAGCCGCGCACCGCCTCGATGCCAAACTTGTTGATGACCAGCGCGTTGAGTTCCGCATCGGCGCTGCGCGAGACCATCGCGACCAGGCCGCGGCCGCTGGGATAGAGCGCCGGCGCCAGCAGATGCTGTCCGTGCCAGAGGCCGATGATCAGCGGCTCGCTGTCGGCATAGCCGCCGCCGGCCAGCTGGAACGAGCCCTCCGCATAGGGATTGGTCAGCTTGATGAAGCGCAGCGCTCCGGCAAACAGACTGGCGACCGCGCCTTTTGCAAAGCGCGACTTGGCCAGTGGTTCGCGTATGCGCCGCCACAAACCCTTCGGCGCCGGCTTTGCACGCTTCTTGTTCGCCGCGGGCCTCACGGCCGGCGACGCCATGCGGGATCCCTCCATCAGCTCTGACCGGGCGCCTTCACTTCCGGCTCGAGCAGGCGATGCAGGTGGACAACGAAATAGCGCATATGCGCGTTGTCGACGCTGGCCTGAGCCTTCGCCTTCCAGGCCAGCTCGGCCGACTTGTAGTCGGGGTAGATGCCCACTATGTCGAGCGCATCGAGATCGCGGAACTCCGTGCCGCCGAGCTTCTTCAGCTCGCCGCCGAACACCAGGTGCAAAAGCTGCTTCTTACCGTCTTCCTCGGCCATCTCAGTCCTTGATTCATCATATGCTGGGTCCGCCTGATCTAGACCAAAGCGGACCGTTTTGGAACAGCTTCCAGTTCTACCGGCCGTCCGGGTCGGCAATCACGCCTGCCATGGCGGCGAGCAGCTCGCCGCTTCCGGCCATCAGCTCGCCATGGACGATCTGCTCGCCTGCAAAGGCAGGCAAGCCGCCCCCGCTGTCAAGCAGCCGCCCGCCGGCTTCGTGCAATATGAGTTCGGCCGCGGCGATGTCCCAGTCATGTGCGTTCGGCTTGACGAAGGTCGCGTCCAGCGCGCCCCTGGCGATCATCGCCAGCCGATAGGCCAGCGATGGAATATAGGCCACCCGGTCGAGCCGCGCCTGCCATTGCGGCGGAAGGCGGTCGATCATCGGCTTCGGCCCCGCGATGCTGAGCCGATCGCCTCCGGCTCGCACGCCGATCCGGTCGCCATTGAGATAGGCACCCCCGCCGGCCACCGCCCAGTAGGTCTCGCCGCGCGCCGGGCATTCGAGCACGCCCGCGAGCGAGCGGCCGTTCTCCACCACCGCGGCGCTCACGCACCATTCGGCCCTGCCCTCGACGAAACCACGCGTCCCGTCGATCGGATCGACGACGAAGGTCCGGCGCGCGCCAAGGCGTTCGGGATTGTCGGCGGTCTCCTCCGACAGCCAGCCGTAGTCCGGCCTCGCAGCCATCAGCGTCTCGCGAAGGTAGCGATCGGCAGCATAGTCGGCCTCGCTCACCGGCGAGTTGCCGCCCTTGAACCAGACCTCCGGGTTGCGGCGGAAGTAGCCCATGGCGATGCGTCCGGCCTCGGCCGCCGCCATGCGCAACAGTTCGAGATCGGCCAGCATGCTGGCTTGTGCTGCGACGTCAGTTTCCGGCAAGGGTCATGCCTTCGATCAGCAGGGTCGGCGCGGCCGTGCCGTAGTTGCGGTCGAGGTCGCTCGCCGGCACCATGCGCAGGAACATGTCCTTGAGGTTCGATGCGATCGTCACCTCCGAGACCGGCCAGACGATTTCGCCGTTCTCGATCCAGAAACCCGACGCGCCGCGGCTGTATTCGCCGGTGATCATGTCGACGCCCTGGCCGAAGACCTCGGTGACGTAGAAGCCGCTCTTGAGGGACCGGATCAGGTCCTCCGGCGACTTGTCGCCCGGCTCGATCGAAAAATTCGTCGACGACGGCGATACCGACGAACCGCCGCGCACGCCACGGCCGTTGGTCGCAAGGCCCAGTTCCCGTGCGGCCGAGGTCGACAGGAACCAGTGGTTGAGCACGCCGTTCTCGACCATCTTCAGCGTGGCGCCCTCGACGCCCTCGCCGTCGAAGGGGCGCGAAGCCTGGCCGCGGCGCTTGAGCGGTTCGTCGATTGCCGTGATCGCGGCTGCAGCTACCTGCTTGCCCATCATGTCGCGCAGGAAACTCGTCTTGCGGGCGACTGAGGCGCCGTTGATCGCCCCGGCAAGATGGCCGGCGATGCCACGCGCAACGCGCGGGTCGAAGACGACGTCGACGGGGCCTGTCTGCGCCTTGCGGGCGTTCAGCCGCTTGACCACGCGCTCGCCGGCCTTGCGGCCGATCTCGTCGGCCGGGTCGAGGTCGGCGAAATGCAGGCGCGAGGAATATTCGTAGTCGCGCTCCATCGCCGTGCCTTCACCGGCAATGACGCTGGCCGAGCGGGAGAACCGCGACCCGACATAATGTCCGAGGAAACCGTGGGACGTCGCAAGCACCAGACCGCCGAGCCCGGCGCTGGCACCGGCGCCGGACGAGTTGGTCACGCCCTTGACGGCGAGTGCGGCACTCTCCGCTGCCAGTGCATCCTCCTTGAGGCGCTCGGCCGAAACGACGGTTGCGTCGAAGAGGTCGAGATCGCTTGGGGCCGCGGAGAGCAGCGAAGCATCGGCCAGCCCCTGGAAGGGATCCTCGGGCGAAACCCTGGCCATCGCCACGGCGCGCTCGGCCAGGGCGTTCGCGTCGGACGCGGCGGTGGCCGAAACACTAGCGACGCGGCGCCCGACAAAGACGCGGAGCGAGACGTCCTCGCTCTCCGAAGCCTCGGTTGCCTCTACCTTGCCCAAGCGCACCGAAACGCCGGTCGAACGCCCCCGCACGGCCACGGCATCGGCGGCATCCGCGCCGGCCTTCCTGGCGGCCTCGACCAGGCTGGCGACCCGGTCAGCCAGTTTCGCGGCGTCGTTGGTATCGTTCATTGGCGTGTTCCGATTGCTTGCGGCCGGTCGCGGCCCTTTCCTCCATCTATTGTCCCCTACCGGCTTGTGCAATGGGTGGGTACATGGTCAAACCGAGTCCACCCTACTCAATGGCCTAGACCAGAATCGGAGCGGATGCCCCAGGCCGTCCGTCGCCAAAGCCTCCCCGGGTCCACATGTCCAGTCCAAGCCAGGCGGCGATGCCCGCGAAATTCACAACCGGCTCGACGATGCGTCACGTCATCGTGATGACCGCCACCGGCTCGGTCGGCCTCGTCGCCATCTTCATCGTCGACGCCCTCAACTTGTTCTACATCTCGCTTCTCGGCGTGGAAGAGCTGGCGGCCGCGATCGGCTTTGCCTCGACGCTGCTGTTCTTCACCGTTTCCATTTCGATCGGCTTCACCATCGCCTGCGGGGCGCTGGTCGCCCGCTGCCTCGGTCGCGGCGCACGCGAGGAGGCCGCGCGCATGGGCGGGGCCTCGATGGTTTTCATGGGGCTCGCGACACTGCTCGTCACGGTCGCGACGCTACCCTTCCTGCGGCCGCTGCTGGTCCTGCTCGGCGCAAGCGGCCAGACGCTCGAGCTGTCGGCCCGTTTCATGCTGATCGTCCTGCCCTCCTTCCCGATCCTCGCGCTGGGCATGTGCACCACCGGCATCCTCCGCGGCGTGGGTGACGCCCGGCGGGCCATGTACGTGACGCTCGGCAGCGGCGTTGCCGCAGCCATATTCGATCCGCTGTTCATCTTCGGCTTCGGGCTGGGGCTCGACGGCGCGGCAATCGCCACTGTCCTGTCGCGCTGCGTCATGCTCGCCATCGGCATCCACGGCGCCCATGTCGTGCACAGGCTCATCAATATCCCCGACCCGAGGGAATTGCGCGAGGCCTTGGCACCGTTCTTCGCCATCGGCGTCCCCGCAATGCTCACCCAGATCGCTACGCCGGTGGGCAACGCCTATGTCACCGTGGAGATTGCCGCCTTCGGGGACCAGGCCGTGGCCGGCTGGGCGATCATCGGCCGCCTGGTGCCTGTCGCCTTCGGCGTTATCTTCGCGCTGTCCGGCGCGGTCGGTCCGATCCTCGGGCAGAACTACGGCGCCCGAAAGTTCGACCGCCTGACATCGACCATGCGCGACAGCCTGCTGTTCACCATCGTATATGTGCTGGCGGTGTGGGCGCTGCTCGCGATTTTCGCCAACCCCATCGCCGGCATCTTCGGCGCCGACGGGATCGCGCGCGAGCTCATCATCTTCTTCTGCCTCTATGCGGCGGGCAGCTTCCTGTTCAACGGCGCGATCTTCGTTTCCAGCGCCGCCTTCAACAATCTCGGCTACCCGGCCTATTCGACCGTCTTCAACTGGGGCCGTTCGACGCTCGGCGTCATCCCCTTCGTCTGGGTGGGCGCGCACTACTGGGGCGCGACCGGCGTCATCGCCGGCTGGGGCCTGGGCGCCGTGGTGTTCGGCGTCGTGTCGATGCTGGTGTGTTTCAGGGTGGTCAAGGCGATCGCCAGCGAACCCCTGCACCAGCAAGAGGCCCCGCCCGCCCCACCGCCGGCGGCGCAGTCGCCCTTCTCCACCGGCAAGGCATCGACCCTGCAGTAATTCGGGCGGTCCCCCGGGCTACTGGAGGATTTCGTCGATCGCCTGCTTCAGTTCTTCCTTGAGTGCGGCCGTTTCCGCCAGCACCTGGTCGATCTTGAGGAAATCGAGCGCACGGAAACGCGACACCGGCGGCCGCAGGAAGATGTCGGGCTGGCTCTGGCCGAGCTTGCCGGCGGTGATCGACTGCATCATCAGCTGGGTCGCGCCGAACATCAGGTCGATGGAGTTCGGCCGCCTGCCGTCGTTCTCCACGGGTGCCCCGACGACGTCGATGGCGATCGTGAAGTCCGCGAGGCCGTCGAGAAGGTCGAAGGGCACGGGATTGTAGATGCCGCCGTCGATGTAGAGCGTGTTGCCGCGGGTCACCGGCCTGAACACCGCCGGAATCGCCGCGGACGCGGCCAGCGCCGTCAACAGGTCGCCCTCCTCGAAGACCGACTGGCAATGGCCGTAATAGTCGGTCGCGGTCACCTTGAGCGGCACCTTGAGCTCCTCGAAGGTGGCGGGCACCGCCTCGGGCAGGAACACCTTGAGGATGCGCTCGATGTTGAACTGGCTGACCCTGATGCCGGTCTCGACCATTTCGGAAAGCGTGCCGGGGCGCGCCTTCCACATGCGGCTCGCCACCTCGCCCGGCCGTCCGAGCACGGAGCACGAATATTCGCGGATTTCGCTGCCGCTCAGGCCCGCGGCCATGCCGGCCCCCATGATGGCGCCGATCGAGGAGCCGGCAATGGCGACCGGCTTGATGCCCAGCTCGTCCAGCGCCTCGATGACGTGGATGTGGGCGAGCCCGCGCGCGCCGCCGCCACCAAGAGCGAGTGCGAAGCTCGCGCTCATCCCTTGCCTCCATCCATCTTCGGACCGAGGATCATCACCGCCGGCTCGGCCGACAGCAGCTTGCGCGCCACGGCCTTCACCTCGTCCAACGTCACCGCGCCGATGAGATCCACCCGACGCTGGATGTAATCGATGCCCAGGTCGTCGGCCTGGATGTTGACCAGAGTGCTCGCGATCGCTCCCGACGAATCGAGATTGTTGATGGCGTAGGCGCCCAGCATGTACTTCTTCGCCGCCTCCAGCTCCGCCGCCGTCGGCCCCTCCTCGGCCATCCTGCGCACCACGTCGCGGACCACCGCGAGGGTTTCGGCCGCGCGGTCCGAACGCGTCGCCGTGCTGATGACCAGCGACGACGAATGCTCCTGGTTGATCAGCATGGACGTCACGCTGTAGGCCAGGCCCCGCTTCTCGCGCACCTCGTCGAAGAGCCGCGACGAGAAGCTGCCTCCTCCGAGGATCTGCTCCATCAGCGCGGCGGCCAGGAAGTCCGGCGCATCGCGCCGCACGCCGGGATAGACGAGCTGCAGCGAGGTCTGGGGCAGCGGATATTCGACCTGCAGGGTCTGTCCAAGCTTGGGTTCGACGGGGTCGACCTTGCGGATCTGCGCCTTCTCGGGGAGGTTGCCGAAGACCTGGTCCAGCCTCTTCTTCAGGCTTTCGGCATCGATCGCACCGACGACCGCGATCTTCAGCTGGTCGCGGGCGAAGACCGCCTTGTGGAAGGCGCGCAGGTCGTCGGCGGTGATCGCCGCGAGCGACTTTTCCGTGCCCTGGTCGGGCCGGGCATAGGGATGGGCGCCATAGATCGCCTCGGCCCATTTGCGCGACGCCTCGGTTTCGGGATCGCGCGCATTGGCGACGATGCCGGCGACGATCTGGGAGCGGATGCGGTCGATCGGCGCCTGGTCGAAGCGGGGGCTCTCGACGGCAAGCCTGAGCAGTTCGAAGGCCTCGTCCTGCTGGTCGGAGAGCATGCGCATCGAGCCGCCGAGGTCGTCGTTGCTTTCGCTGAATCCCATTTCGGCGCCGGCATCGTCAAGGCGGCTCTGGAACGCCTCGCTGTCGAGATCGCCGGCGCCCTCGTCGAAGAGCCCGGTCATCAGGTTGGCGAGCCCCTCCTTGCCGTCGGGATCCTGCGAACTTCCGCCCTCGAAGGCAAACCGGACGGCGATGATCGGCACCGAATAGTCCTCGACCAGCCAGGCGGTGACCCCCTTCTCCGACCTGACCTCCTGGATCTTCACCTCGGCGCGGGCCGCGACCACGGCCGGCAGCACCAGGAACACCAGCGCGAGCAGCAGCGTGGTCAGGTAGGTGCTCAAGCTCAAGCGCATTGTCTTCGAACCGTTCATCGCGTCATTCCCCGTCAGACTTGGCCGGCAGCAGATAGCCGGCAACCGAACGATCGGGATTGAGATACTTTGCCGCCACCGCCTTGATCTCTTCGGCGGTCACGGCACGGATCTTGTCCGGCCATTGCTCGACATCGGCCACCGTTCCGCCTGTCGCCAGCGTGCTGCCGTAGATGTTTGCCATGCTCGCCTGGTTGTCGCGCGCGAAGATCATGCTGCGGACGAACCGGTTCTTGGCCTTTTCCAGCTCGTCTGCGGTGACGCCGTCCTTGATGATGCGACGGATTTCGACATCGACGGCGTCCTCCACCTGCTGCAGGCCGGCCTCGCCGCGCGGCGCGCCGTAGACCGCGAAGCTGGTGTCGTCGACCATCGTGCCTTCGAAATAGGCACCGGCCGACGATGCGATGCCCTGCTTGACCACCAGTTGCTGATAGAGCCGGCTGCGGCTGCCGCCGCCGAGAATCTCCGATAGCAGGTCGAGAGCTTCAGCCTCGCCGGGCTCGGCGGTCTGGTAGGACGGCACCACCCATGACTTCGAGAAACTCGGCACGCTGACGCGCGCATCCGTCATCTCGACCGTGCGCTTGGTGTTCTGCTCGGGCTCCTCGGGGCGCGACCGCGGCGGAAGATCGGGACCGCGCGCGACCTTGCCATAGGTTTTCTCCGCCAGTTCCCGGACCCTGTCGGGCTCGACGTCGCCGGCCACGACGAGGATTGCGTTGTTCGGCGCGTAGTACCGGTCGTAAAAGGCGGTGGCGTCGACCCGGTTGAGCTTTTCGATCTCGTTCATCCAGCCGATCACAGGGATTCGGTACGGCTCGTTCTGGAACAGGGTGGCGTCGACCTCCTCGTTGAGGAGTGCGCCCGGATTGTTCTCGATGCGCGAACGCCGCTCCTCGAGGATGACGTCGCGTTCGGGTCCGATCACCGCATCGGTCAGCACCAGGTTGCGCATCCGGTCGGCCTCGAAGCCCATCATCGTCTCGAGTGCGCCGGGCGCCACCGTCTGGTGATAGGCGGTGTAGTCGTAGGTGGTGAAGGCGTTCTCGCTGCCGCCGATCTCCGCCACCTTCTGGCTGAACTCGCCGGCCTTGTGTTCGGCCGTGCCCTTGAACATCAGGTGTTCGAAGAAATGGGCGATGCCCGACTTGCCCGCCGGCTCGTCGGCGCTGCCCACCTTGTACCAGACCATGTGGGTGACGACCGGCGCGCGGTGGTCGGGGATCACCACCACCTGCATGCCGTTGTCGAGGCTGAAGCTCGACACGGCGCCGTCGCTCGGCGACGCTCGCAGCGTGCCGGCGCCGATCAAGCCGAATGCCACGGCGAGCAACGCCTGCGGCAAGCCTTTCGCCCGAAATAGTTCCAAGCCCATCGACAGCCTCTGAATGTGGACGCGCCTGCGTTATATGCGGCGGCGCAAAGCGGCGGGAAGTGAATTGTTGGTAATCTTTGCGACCGAAAACGGCTGAAGTCGGGCGCTACTCGGCCGCAATGAAGCGGATCACCGTCTCGCCATAGGAACGCTCGTCCAGGACCGAGAAGCCCGGACCGGGGTCGAACGGGGCGGCAGCACTTTCCTCGACGACGCAAAGCGTGCCCGCCGCGAGCCAGCCGCCGGCACGGGCCGAGCGCAGGGCGCGCTCGCCGAGACCCTTGCCATAGGGCGGGTCGGCGAAGACGAGGCCGAACGGCCCCATGGTGCCGGCCTCGCCGAGGCCGGTCGCGTCGCGGCGGAAGATCTTGGTGCGGCCGGTCAGGCCGAAGGTCTCGACATTGGTGCGGATCAGGCCGCGGCCCTCGGCCGATTCCTCGATGAAGACGCAGTAGGACGCCCCGCGCGACAGCGCCTCGATGCCGAGCGCACCGGTCCCGGCAAAGAGGTCGAGCACACGGGCGCCCTCGAGCCGGTCGCCGAAGCGGTGGGCGAGCACGTTGAAGACGGCCTCGCGCGTGCGGTCGGTCGTCGGCCGGATGGCGTGATCGCGCGGCGTGGCCAGCGCCCGGCCGCGCAATTCGCCGCCGACCACCCGCATCAGCCGCGGCCCTTGCGCGGACCGCCAGGCTTGCCGCCGCGCGGTGCGCCGCCAGTCGGCCTGTCGCCACGCGGCTTGTCGAAGCCTGTCTTGCCGCCCTTGCTTGCCGCGCCCTGCGGGCGAGCGCCTGGCGCCATCCAGACATTGGACTTGCGGCTGCCCGGCGTCTCGAACGGCTTCTTCTCGCGCTCGTCACCCTTCTTGCCGCCGAACTTCGGACGATCGCCAAATCCGGGCTTTTCGCCGAACTTCGGCTTGTCGCCGAACTTGGGCTTGTCGGCGAAGCGCGGGCGCTCGGTCGTCAAGCGCCCCAGCACGTCCTCACGGTGACGCTCGCGATCACGCTTGCGATTCTTGATCAGGCCGCCCTCGCCGATGTCAAGGCGCGCGGGTCTCGGCGCACGCGGCGCGTCGTCGTCGCGTCGCTCCTCGCGGCGGGCCGTCGGCTTGTTGGAGAAGGGCTTGACGATGTCGGCGTCGAAATTGGCGCCGGATTCCTCGACCAGCCGCTCGCCCAGTTGGTCGCGCAGCATCTTGCCCTTAATCTCCTGGACGTGGCCTTCCGGCAGCTCGCCGAGCTGGAACGGACCGTAGGAGATGCGGATCAGGCGGTTCACCTCGAGGCCGAGCGCGCCGAGGATGTTCTTGACCTCGCGGTTCTTGCCTTCGCGCAGGCCGATGGTGATCCAGGCGTTGGTGCCCTGCTCGCGATCGAGCGTCGCCTCGACCGAGCCGTAGAACACGCCATCGACGGCGATGCCGTCCTTGAGCGCGTCGAGCTGCTTCTGCTCGACCTTGCCATGGACGCGGACGCGGTAGCGGCGCAGCCAGCCGGTGGCCGGCAGCTCGAGCACACGCGCCAGGCCGCCGTCATTGGTCAGCAGCAGCAGGCCTTCGGTGTTGATGTCGAGGCGGCCGATGGTCATCAGCCGCGGCAGTTCGGCCGGCAGCACGTCGAAGACGGTCTTGCGGCCTTCCGGATCGCGATTGGTGGTCACAACCCCGGCCGGCTTGTGGAACAGGAACAGCCGGGTGCGCTCGATCGGCGGGATTTCGGTGCCGTCGAGATGGATGACGTCGTTGGGCATGACGTTGAAGGCGGGCGAGGTCAGCACCTGTCCGTTCACCCTGACGCGGCCCGCGGCGATCAGCTCCTCGGCGTCGCGGCGCGAGGCGATGCCGGCGCGCGCCAGGCGCTTGGCGATGCGCTCGCCCGGCTCCGAGGTCTCCTCGGTGCTGCGCGAACGCGGCTTGAAACCATCCGGCTTGGGGCGGCGGTCGTCATCCGGCCTCGGACGGAACGCCTTCGCCTCGCCGTCGCGCTTTTCGTAAGGCTTGCCCTCTGGACGCGGGCCCTTGCGGAACGGCCGCTCGCCGCCTGCACCGGTCTCGCCGTCGCGCGGCCGGAATTCACGATGCGGACGCTCGCCGCCTTCCGCGGTGCGCGCCCGATAAGGCTTGTCGCCGCCAAATGAACGGCCGCCTTCGCGCTTCTCGTAAGGCTTGCCTTCGGGTCGCGGCCCCTTGCGGAACGGGCGCTCGCCGCCTGCACTTGCCTCGCCGTCGCGCGGACGGAATTCACGGTGCGGACGCTCGCCGCCTTCGGCTGGACGCGGACGATAAGGCTTGTCGCCGCCAAAGGAGCGGCTGCCTTCGCGCTTCTCGTAAGGCTTGCCCTTGGGACTTGGGCCCTTTCGGAACGGACGCTCGCCGCCCTCGTGCGGGCGGTCGCCCCGGAATTCGCGGCGCGGACGCCCAGCACCTTCACCGCCTTCGGCAGCACGGGGCCGATTCGGCTTGTCGCCGAACGAACGTTCGCGCTTTTCGAACGGCTTGCCCTCGGGTCGCGGCCCCTTGCGGAACGGCGCCGAAGAGCGCTCCGGGCGCGCCTCGCCGTCGCGCGGACGGAAATCGCGCTTGGGCCGTTCACCGCCCTCGGCACCTTCGTCACGCTTCACAAACGGCTTCTTGGCGAAGGGCTTGCTGCCACCCTCGCCGCGCGGCTTGCCGAATTTCCTGGGTCCAGCGTCGCGATTGCCCGCGCCACCTGGTTTGCCGCCCTTGCGCGGGAATTTTTTTCGATCGTCGTCCATGTGGCCTTTGCCCTTTTCGGCGGCTAGATAACAGGAAGAGTTGGGGTTAGCGAGGGGAATATCCGGATGGTGGCGGCGTGAAGCGGCCGGATTTCATGGCACTGGCCTTCGAGGAGGCCGAAGCCGCCGCCGCGCGCGGCGAGGTACCGATCGGCGCCGTCGTGGTCCACGGCGGCAAGGTCGTCGCCCGCGCCGGAAACCGCACTCGCGAACTCAACGATGCCACGGCCCATGCCGAGATCCTGGCGATCCGCGAGGCCGCCGGAAAGCTCGGCTCGGAGCGGCTCACCGGACACGACCTCTACGTCACGCTGGAACCCTGCACCATGTGTGCGGCCGCCATCTCGTTTGCCCGCCTGCGCCGGCTCTATTTCGGAGCGGCCGACGACAAGGGCGGCGCAGTGGTCAGCGGCGTCCGCTTCTTTGCCTCGCCTACCTGCCATCACGCACCCGACGTCTATGCCGGCATTGGCGAAACGCGCGCCGCGGAAATTCTCAAAGGCTTCTTCAAGGATCGCCGCGACCTCTAGAGCGCCTGCCTGTCCCTGAAAACGAAAACGCCCTGAACCAGTCAGGGCGTCCAGTCAACCATGCCATCTGGCCTGGATCAGAACGGCCACCAGCTGCTGCCCTTCTGGGCGAGCTTCTTCTTGCGGCGTTCCTTCTTGAGCTCGTCCTCGCCGAGCTCGTCCTGTGCAGCCGTCGTCGCTGCCTGGCGGTAGGCCAGCGGCGGCTCGCTCAGATATTTGCGCGTGGTGGCGCTGCCCTGCTTGTTCTCGCGCAGGCGGCGCTCGATCTCGGCCTTGCGCTGCGCCGGCGTCAGCTTGCTCAGGTCGGGGCCCGACAGCGAAGACATGTCGTTGACGACTTCCGGCTCGAAATTGGGGTTGTCCCGATTCTTGGTCGCATTGTCGCGGATGCGCGCCCGGCGCGCTTCCGGCGACTCGGGCCAGTCGGCGCTCGCGGTCGTGACGATGTTGTCCTGCGGCGCGGGCAAGGTGCCCGCCTGGCCGGCCTTCGGCTTCACCAGCTCGGGCCGCGGCTTGTAGTCGATGCTGTTGGTCTTCGGCTTGAGCGACATGATGTTGGTCAGGTCGGTGGCAAGCTGCTCGGTCGACGACTTGTCGGTGCCATAGGTCGGCGCGCTCATGCAGCCCGACAATGCGACGGCGGAAACCGCGAGCGTTGCAAACGTCGTTGCGCGCGCGCTGATGCGGTCCGTCATGCCAAAGATCTTCACTCGAACGCCTCTCGCTAGATGCCGGTAAAACCGGGCCCCCACCCGTCTGCGACGGAAATCCGGCGACAATTTGTCTGCCGAAGCCGCGCTTTTACCTTAACGGGCCGTCCAGGGCAACGACCGGAAGACTGCCGTCCGCCGGGCGTTGCATTTCGGTCACCTGCTACGGTGCCGCACATCCTTCGGGACGCGCTATGGATGCCGTAGCAGCCAAGGATCGATTGCGATCTTCGGATCACCCACTGTCTAGAGGCGGCCGAGCTTCCGCAGCTCGTGCAGCGCCGCCGCGTCGCGGGCCGAGACATCGGCGAATGCCGCATCCGAACCGACGTCGCCGGTATAGCGCCACGAGCGGGCGCATTTCACCAGGCCGCGGTCCTCCGCCTTGCCGATGGCGACGGCAACGCCGGCCACGTCGTCGAGCACGAAGGCGTCGGCCGGAGCCTTGTCGTGGCTGACGACGAGGTCGCTGGTGATGGCGATCTCGGCCAGGTCGATGCCGGCGAGCGATGCCTCCAGCGTCTCGTTGTCGAGATAGACGACCGGCACCGCCTCCAGCGACGAGCCGATGGTCTTCTTCGCCCGCTCGATCTCCAATGCGCCGGTGACGACGCGCCGGACCTGGCGAAGCTTGCGCCATTTCTCGGCGAGCGCCTCGTCGCGCCACGCAGCCGGCACTTCGGGAAATTGCTCCAGATGCACCGATTCGGCCTCGGGATAGCGGTCTAGCCAGGCCTCTTCCATGGTGAAGGGCAGCATCGGCGCCATCCACTTCACCAGGCAGTCGAACAGGTGACGCACCACCTTGACCGACGCCTTGCGGCGGATGCTCGACGGCGCGTCGCAGTAGAGCGCGTCCTTGCGGATGTCGAAATAGAAGGCCGAAAGCTCGACGACCATGAAGTCGATCAGCGCGCGCGTTATGCGCTTGAACTCGAATTCGTCGTAGCCCTTGCGCACCAGCTCGTCGAGCTCGGCGAGACGGTGCAGCATCAGCCGCTCGAGCTCGGGCATGTCGGCCAGCGCCACCTGCTCGCCCTCGTCATGGGCGAGCGTGCCGAGCATCCAGCGGATCGTGTTGCGGAGCTTGCGGTAGGCGTCGATGTTGGTCTGCAGGACGTTCTTGCCGAGCCGCTGGTCTTCCCAGTAGTCGGTGGTCATGACCCAGAGGCGCAGGATGTCGGCGCCCGACTGCTTCATGACATCCTGCGGCACGACCGTGTTGCCGAGCGACTTCGACATCTTGCGGCCCTCCTCGTCCATGGTGAAGCCATGGGTGACGACGGTGTCGTAGGGCGCGCGGCCGCGCGTGCCGCAGCTTTCCAGCAGCGACGAATGGAACCAGCCGCGATGCTGGTCCGAACCTTCGAGATAGACGTCGGCCGGCCATTTGAGGTCGGGGCGATCCTCGAGCGTGAATGCATGCGTCGAGCCCGAATCGAACCAGACGTCGAGGATGTCCATCACCTGCGTCCAGGGCTCGTTCGCGCGCGTGCCGAGGAAGCGCTCGCGGGCGCCCGCGGCGAACCAGGCGTCGGCGCCCTCCCTCTCGAAGGCCTCGACGATGCGGGCGTTGACCGCCTCGTCCTTCAGCACGTTGCCGTCGGCGTCGGCGAAGATGGCGATCGGCACGCCCCAGGCGCGCTGGCGCGACAGCACCCAGTCGGGGCGCTCCTCGATCATCGAGCGCAGGCGGGTCTGGCCGGCGGCAGGCACGAAGCGGGTGTCGTCGATCGCCTTGAGCGCGCGGCTGCGCAGCGTCGTGCCGTCGCCGAGCTGCCTGTCCATGTAGACGAACCACTGCGGCGTGTTGCGGAAGATGACCGGCTTCTTCGAGCGCCAGCTGTGCGGATAGCTGTGCTTCAGCCGGCCGCGGGCGAACAGCATGCCGTGCTTGATCAGCTCCTCGATGACGGCCTTGTTGGCGTCGCCCTTCTTGCCGTGGTCGTCGATGACGCGCGCAGCACCACCCTCGCGATCCGGGCCGAAGCCCGGCGCGTCCTTGGTGAAGAAGCCGGCGTCGTCGACGGTGAAGGGCAGGCGCGTTTCGATGCCGCGCTTCTCGAGCTCGGCGGCGGCGTCCATCCAGGCGTCGAAGTCCTCGCGGCCGTGGCTGGGCGCGGTGTGGACGAAGCCGGTGCCGGCATCGTCAGTGACGTGTTCGCCGGCAAGCATCGGCACGGGAAACTCGTAGCCGCCGCCGAGACCTTCGAGCGGATGCGAAAGCACAAGCTTTCCAAGCTCTTCGGCTGCGATGCTGCGGATCCGATTCAAGGTGACCTTGGCCTTGGTCGCGGCCTCCTCGGAGAGCGCGTCGGCGAAGATCAGCTTTTCGCCGGGCTGAGGACCGAAGTCGTTCTCGGCCGCCGTCACCTCGTAGAGGCCATAGGAGACGCGCGTCGAATAGGCCACCGCGCGGTTGCCGGGGATGGTCCAGGGCGTGGTCGTCCAGATGACGACAGATGCACCTGCCAAGGAAGTTGGAGACAGAGCTTCGCGCTCCAACCCTTCATTGATACTTCCATCCTCATTGATCGGCGCCGATATCCAGATAGCCTCGGCATTCCTAGGTGTTCGCGCAACCAAGCCGCCCGTCACCGGGAACTTCACCCAGATCGTGTCGCTCTCGTAGTCCTGGTATTCGACCTCGGCCTCGGCGAGCGCGGTGCGCTCGACCACCGACCACATGACCGGCTTCGAACCGCGGTAGAGCTGGCCCGACATGGCGAACTTCAGCAGCTCGCCGGCGATACGGGCTTCGGCGCGGAAATTCATCGTCGTGTAGGGATTGTCGAAGTCGCCGACGACACCCAGACGCTGGAATTCCTCGGCCTGGATCTTGATCCAGCCGGCGGCGAACTCACGGCATTCCTTGCGGAACTCGTTGATCTCGACCTCGTCCTTGTTCTTGCCGGCAGCGCGATACTTCTCCTCGATCTTCCATTCGATCGGCAGGCCGTGGCAGTCCCAGCCCGGCACATAGTTGGAGTCGTAGCCGCGCATCTGGAACGAGCGGGTGATGACGTCCTTGAGGATCTTGTTCAGCGCGTGGCCGATGTGGATGTTGCCGTTGGCGTAGGGCGGGCCGTCATGCAGGACGTATTTCTCGCGGCCGGCGGCACTTTCGCGCAGGCGCTTGTAGAGGTCCATCTTCTGCCAGCGCGCAACCGTCACCGGCTCTTTCTCGGGCAGGCCGGCGCGCATCGGAAACTCCGTCTGCGGCAGATAGAGGGTCTTGGAATAGTCGATCTTCTCGGACGTATCGGTCATCTGTCTTGCCATCGCCTAGCCTGGCAAATCTGCCACAGGCTCAAACTGTCATGATCTGAAAAAACGCCACATGGCGCGCACGCAAAAGTCCCGGACTTTCGGACAGCCTCAGACCGCCCGGAAGGCCGGGCCCGTAATTCGTATGGCAATCGCCAGGACGGGCGCGAAAATTCTCATGGCCGCGCTTTTAGCGGAGGCCGAGCCCGGAATAAAGCGCCTAATTCGCCGAAATCAAAGGTTGAAGTCGAACCGGTAGCTGGTCGACACGCCGATCGTCAGCTGATCGCGCGAGCCGCGCTCCTTGACGATCGAGGAATCGGCCGCCGGCCCCATCAGCCGCGAATACTCGCCGAACAGGCTGGCGGTGATGTTGTCGGTCGCCTTCCAGGTGACGGCGCCGCCGACACCGGCCGACTTGAAGCCGCCGCCAGGATTGTAGGCGTTCAGGCCCGAATCGATGGCTTCCTGGGCGTTCACGCCGTAGTAGGTGTCGAAATAGTCTTCCGTCGCGAACGAAACGCGCGGTCCGCCGGAAACTCGGACTTCGGGCGTGACGTCGTAGAAGGCGTCTACGGCAACATCGCCGACCACGCCGCCATGGGCGCGAATTCCCTGCCGCACCTCGACGCGGGCGCGCATCCAGTCCGTCGGATAGAACTCGAAGAAGGCGCCCAGCTCGCCGCCCCAGCGGACGTCGTGCAGCCCCTCGAGCTCGTCCTCGGCATCGCGGCCGAACAGGATCTTGCCGGCGACACCGGCGCGCACCTCGCCGTCGTCGATGAGCGCCAGCGAGATGTTGTCGTTGCGCGAGGAGAAGCGGGTGTCGTTGCCGGCCTTGCCGAGCGAGATGATCGGCACCGCGCTCAGCATGTACTTCTTCGACCCCTCGAAGCTGGGGGCGACCATGCCGGTGGCGCCGAGGGTGAGGTACCAGTCGCCGGAAATCCAGCCGAAGGCGCCTTCGCCGGCGCTTGCCGGCGCAGAAGCTGCGACTGCGGCAAGGGTCAGGGCCACTCCAGGAAACCGGCCGAAAGATGCCATTACAACCTCGCGTACACCAACAACCTAATCGCTAGGGCAGGATCGGTGTGAAGCCAACAGCGTAAAATTTGAATTAAACTTTCCAGTCGTCACAAAGGTTTATTTCGCGGCCCGCACTATCGGAGGCTGGACCGATTCGGGCGTCCGGGCATAACTTCGGACGGTCTGGGACTGACGTCTCGGTACACGACCTTATCTTAAGGAGACTGGATCATGGCTCTTTCGGACCAACCGGCGGACGTCAGCGAATTTCGCTCCAAGTGGGGGTGGTTCGTCGCCCTCGGGATCGCCTTGCTCGTGCTGGGCGTCGTCGCCGCGGCCAACCTGCTCGTCGCCACCGTGGCTTCGGTCTACTTCGTCGGCACGCTGATGATCGTGGCCGGCGTTGTCGAGATCGTCCACGCCTTCGGCGTCAAGGGCTGGGGCAGCTTCTTCCTCTGGCTGCTCGGCGGCGCGCTCTATATCGTGGCGGGCTACCTCGCCTTCATCAATCCGCTGCTCGCCTCGGCCATCCTGACCCTGTTCCTGGCGGCAAGCCTGGTCGCTTCGGGCGTCATGCGCATCTGGATGGGCATCAAGGGGCGTTCGGTGCTGAATAGCTGGGGATGGATCGTCGCGGCCGGCGTCGTGACCGTGCTCGCGGGCCTGATCATCGCCGCCGGCTGGCCGGTCAGCAGCCTGGTGGTGCTCGGCACGTTCCTGGCGATCGACCTGATCTTCCAGGGCGCTACCTACATCGCCTTCGGTCTAGGCCTGCGGCGAGTTAGCTAGATGTGGAGCCTCAACAGGTTGTCCTCGGTCAAAGCGAGGCGACTGATAGGTGTTTTGGACTTTAGGCTGCCGTGGGGA
>NZ_JARDJI010000021.1:0-86465 GCF_039907765.1 Mesorhizobium sp. CC13
CCAGTTGCGGTAGACCAGAACCTTGTCCTCGGCGTCGACCGCGGCGACCGAATCCTCGCAGTCCTGGATGGTGGTCAGGGCCGATTCCAGGATCATGTCGGAAATGCCGGCCGGGTCGGTCTTGCCGATCGCACTTTCACGATTGACCACCACCTCGACATGCAGGCCGTTCTTGACCAGCAGCACCGCGTCGGGGTTCTTGGCCTCGCCACGATAGCCGGCGAACTGTTTTGCATCGCGCAGCGACACCGGGCCGGAAGCGGTGGCGAGCTTCAGCGCCCCGCCCTCGACCGCAAGCCCCGCCACGTCGCTCCAGCCGCCCTTTTCCAGCGGCGCGGACCCGTCGAGGAACGCCTTGGCCCAGGCGATGACCTTTTGGCCGCGCTTGGGGTTGTAGCCCTTGCCCTTCTCGGCGCCGTCGGCGTCGGAAATCGCATCGGTGCCGTAGAGCGCGTCGTAGAGCGAGCCCCAGCGCGCGTTGGCCGCGTTCAGCGCATAACGCGCGTTCATCACCGGCACCACCAGCTGCGGGCCGGCGACGGTGGCGATCTCGGGATCGACGTTCTCGGTCGTCACCGCAAAGGCAGGACCTTCCGGCACGAGATAGCCGATGTCGGACAAGAACGCCTTGTAGGCGGCCATGTCGTGCGGCGCGCCGTGCTTGCGATACCAGGCGTCGAGCTTCAGCTGGAAGTCGTCGCGCTTTTCCAGGAGCGCCCGGTTCTTCGGCGCCAAGTCGTGCACGATATCGGCAAAGCCGGACCAGAATTTCTCCGCATCCACTCCGGTCCCGGGCATGGCCTCAGACACGACGAAGTCGTGCAGCTCGCGCGATATCGAAAGGCCAAACAGCTCGACGGTCTCGGTCATAACATGCGCTCCAGAAATCCAGTCCCGCGAGAGCGGTGAAAACAGCTTTTCAGGGGCGTTTGACATGCAAAGCGCGCAGGGTCAATTCGCCCAATGTTGCATGGCAGCATCTGAACGCCGCCTTGTGCAGAGAAAATCAATCTGGCCCTCAGACAGCAATGCGCGGGCGGCCGCTGGCGGTGGCGACGACATGCGCCTCGATGAACATGCGCTGGCCTTCCACGGTCGAGACCTTGAGCTCCGTCGCGACCTCGATCTCGGCGGCGTCGGTACCTGCGTCGCGCGCCTTGGCCGCGACGATGGCGCGCACTTCGGCCTCGGCCAGCGCCATCGCCGCCGCCTCGTCGGTGAAGTCGCGCACAAGTTCGCCGACGGCCAACCGGAATAGCCCTTCCTTGGGCTGGCTGACGCGGGCCTCCGCCGTGACCCTGACCTGGCCGACCACCGCGCCCAGCGCGTTGGCGACGTCTGTGTCCTCGGGCACGACGCATTCATTGCCGACCAGGGGCGGCAGGCCGGCATAGTGCAGCGGCGCGGACGCGCCGAGCCCGATCACCGGCCTGTCCAGCGCCACGGTGAAGCGGGCGATGCCGGGATGGGCGTCGACCGCGCGCTGCACCAGCGCATGCGCGACCGTGGCAGCACCGTCGAGCCCGTCCTCGGCGAAGGCGGTTTCGAGGATGACTTCGGCCGAGATGCGCGTAAGTGCAGCCAGTATGCGCTCGGCCAGCGCCTCGGGCGTCGCCGCGATCGGCTGGCCACGGCCGTCGCGCTTGCGGGCGAAGAGCTCGGCTCCCATGCGGGCGGTACCCTCGTCCCAATTGGCCTGGCGACCGAGCGTGTGCGCCGCATCCGACGGGGTGAAGCCTATGACATGGACCAGCCCGCGCGACACGAGACGGTTGAGGGTTGCGTTCTGGGCATTGGACGTCAGCAGCCGGTCGAGCGGCAGCGGTACGGCCGTGATCTGCTCGTAGAGCTTGGCCTCGGGCTGCGTAAGGCCTGCAGCAAGCCGTTCCGGCACGCCGGTGCGGACGGCGAAACGGCCGTCCATGCGGCCGGGATTGGGCGCGCGCAGCTGGCGCTCCAGCTCGCCCGTCACCGCCTCGCCATGGACCATGCCGGCGAGCGCCAGCGGCACCACGCGACGCGGCCCGAGCTTTATCCGCGGCCTCAACCCGCCGTCCTCCAACGCCACTTCGGAATCGCCGCCGAGGCCGAAGGTGCGCATCGCCACCGCCTCGACCATGGTGCGGAAGCCGCCGACGGTGGCGCCCTCCGGGTCGAGCCGCGGACGGCCGTGGTCGAGGACCGCGACGTCGGTGGTGGTGCCGCCGATGTCGGAGACGACCGCATTGTCGAGCCCGGTCATGTGGCGGGCGCCGACGAGGCTGGCGGCGGGGCCGGAGAGGATGGTCTCGATCGGCCGCTGGCGGGCGAACTCGGCCGACACCAGCGCGCCGTCGCCGCGCACCACCATCAGCGGGGCGTTGATCTCGCGCTTCTCGAGAAAACCTTCGGTGGCGGCGACGAGGCGGTCGATCATCGCGATCAGGCGGGCGTTGAGCAGTGTGGTCAGCGCCCGGCGCGGGCCGCCCAGCTTGGCGGAGAGCTCGTGGCTGGCGGTGACGGGCAGGCCGGTGCGCTCGCGGATCAGGTCGCGCGCGGCGATCTCGTGGGCGGGGTTGCGGGTGGCGAAATAGGCGCAGACGGCGAAACCCGACACGGACTTCGCCAGTTCCGGCAGCGCGGCCTCGAGCGGCGCGAGGTCGAGGGGCCGCGCGTTGCCGTGGACGTCGTGGCCGCCTTCGCAGAGCACCAGCGGGTCGGTGCCGAGCGCGGTCTTCAAGCCGTCGCGGCCGAGATCGGCTTCGGAGAAGCCGATCATGACCAGCGCCACCCGGCCGCCTTGCCCCTCGACGAGGGCGTTGGTGGCGAGCGTGGTCGACATCGACACCAGCTTGATGGCGGCGGGGTCGACTTTTGCCTTCTCCAGCACCGCGTCGACCGCGCCCGCAATGCCCTCGGCGAGATCGTGGCGGGTGGTGAGCGACTTGGCTTTGGCGGCGACCCCATGTTGCTCGCTCCACAGCACCGCGTCGGTGTAGGTGCCGCCGGTGTCGATGCCGAGGAAAAGCGGGTGCGGGCGGTGGCTGGAAGTCATTCGGGGCGGTCCGGGCTCGGGGGTGATCCCGCCCGCCTTAGCCGAAATGGCCGGCAAAGGGAAACCGGCCAGCAGCCGCAATCGAGCAGGTCAGCCACCGCCGCGCGCCTTGGCGGCGGCATTGACGCGGCTGACCTCGGCGCGGATCTCGGCCCGCATCGCCTCGACCACCTTGGGATCGAGCGGCACGCAGGGCGGGATCATCGGCTTGAAGGCGAAGGACCAGTCGTTTTCGGCGCGGCGGCCGACGCATTTCCGCAGCCGCCGGCAGCCCGGCAGAGGGCATTTGCGGTGGAAGTCGAGATGGCCGGCGAGCAGCTGGAACAGGCCGAGATAGAGGCCCTTGACCTTGGCGTCGTGCTCCTGGTCGGCCAGCACCGCAGCCCATTGCGCGTCGGTCCGCCAGGCATCGCGCGGAAAGGTGTTGACCTTGAAGGTGGGGTGCCAGGGTCTTTCCGTCGGGTGTTCGCTCATGAGAGGCTCCATTGGATTGGGTGGGTTGAGGGGGAAGGGCCTTTTCGCGCGGCTTCGGGCGACCCCACCCCGATCCGCTACGCGGATCGACCCTCCCCTCGAGGGGGAGGGAAGGCGTCGCGCACTTCCCCCGCACCACGCCCCGTTGCCGGTCTGGCCATTGAAAGGTGGGAAGACGGGCGGTCGCAAGGCCGCTCGGGATGCTATTGGCGCGGTCTCGCGACCGCCCGTCCGGCGATTTCTGATCCCGTCCGTTCCGCTTCCGGGGCGCGGGGCTTTCGCCCCTGCCCCACTAGCGCATCGTCCAGCGCATCCGGGCCGTAGTGCCCGGAGGGGAACCCTTGGACGGAACCTCCCCGGGCGGCAGGCTACGTTGGCCCGCCGCCGGAGGCGCCGGCCCCTGCCCACGCAATCACCGTCATGACCGGTGTTCCCGCGGCAGGGACGGGATGGATTCTACGCCAGGTTTTCGGGCGTTGGAGAAAGGGGCGCGGATTTCCACGGGGGCCTTGTGCGCGAAGGCAGGTCCCGAGGGCTCGCGATCCTTCGCACCCCCCTCTGCCCTGCCGGGCATCTCCCCCGCAAGGGGGGAGATCAGGCCTTCATGGCCCCATCGCTTAACCGGATATGTCGAAAGCGAAATTCCCGCCCAAGCCTCAGGAAATAGCACGGCGATGACGCGACTGATCTCCCCCCTTGCGGGGGAGATGGGCGGCAGCCCAGAGGGGGATGGGAAGGATCACGACATCAAAAGAAAAATGTTGCAGGCGTGGAAAAGCCATCCCACGCTCAGCCTCGCGAAATCTGCTCGTCCTGCTCGACGGTGAGCGGCTTGACCCCGTCGGGCACCGGCTCGACCGCGGGCTGGGGCGCGGCGACGGGGGCCGGCGGCACCGGCGCGCGGGCAGCGCAGGCGGAGAGGATTGCCAGGGCAAGGAGGATGGCTGCGGACTTCATGGAGCGGGCGTTAGGCGGAAGGTGTGGCGAGAGAGGGGCGACATCTGAGGGCGCCATGCAAGATTCTTCAACGTAGCGATGCCCATCGCACCAGTTGATATCTGTCCGATTGCCAGTAGGCTATACGTCTGGGCATTTGGGTGGACACAGATTTGCATACCGTAATTTCGGCCTTCGGGGCTGCATTGAAGCCTAAGCTTTCGAGTGCGGTTGTTGTTGGCGCTCCTGAAGATCAACTTCGCGGGCCACTCGAAACGCTCATGCGTGACCTTGCCGAACTTTGCGGCATTGCCCGCGACAAGGCACATCTCGTCGGCGAAACCAGTCTTTCCGACATCAAAACCCGGCCAGATTTCGCGGTCACCGTCCATGGGGCGCTGGCGGGATTCATCGAGGTCAAGGCGCCTGGCAAGGGTGCCGACCCGAGACGTTTCACCGATCCTCATGACAAGGGGCAGTGGCAGAAGCTCAAGTCGCTTCCCAATCTGCTCTACACGGACGGCAACAGCTTCAGCCTGTGGCGCGATGGCGAAATCGTTGGCCGCGTGGTGCAACTGGAAGGCGACGTACTCGACGCAGGTGCAAGCCTTGCAGCGCCCGAGACGCTGTTGCCGCTGATCGCAGACTTCCTGAACTGGAAGCCGACCCCACCGACCAATGCGAGAGAGCTTGCACGCATATCTGCGCGACTTTGCCGCCTGCTTCGCGACGAGGTCATCGAGCAACTCGACCGCAAAAGCGGCGGCCTGTCGGAGCTTGCCAAGGACTGGCGCAAGCTGTTGTTTCCCGAAGCGAATGACCACCGCTTCGCGGACGGCTACGCGCAGGCGGTGACGTTCGGCCTCCTGGTCGCCAGAGCGATGGATATTCAACTCGCCGCCGGCATTCACGACGCGGCGCGTGAATTGCGAAAATCGAACTCGCTGATCGGAACGGCGCTCGGCCTGCTCACCGACGACGAAGCGATCCAGAAAGCGCTCGAAACCTCGATCGGTACGCTGACACGGGTGCTGAACGAGGTGAACTGGCACACCGTCAGCAAAGACAAGCCGGAGGCCTGGCTCTATTTCTACGAGAACTTCCTCGAGGTCTACGACAACGACCTGCGCAAGCAGACCGGCTCGTACTACACGCCGCCGGAAGTGGTTTCGGCGATGACGCGCCTGGTCGACGAGACGTTGCGCGGGCCGCTGTTCGGGCGTCCCGCGGGCCTGGCGGCAAACGACGTGACCCTGGCCGACCCCGCCGTGGGCACCGGCACGTTCCTGCTCGGCGTGATGCGCAAGATCGCCGAGACGGTCGAGAAGGACCAGGGTCCCGGCGGCGTGCGCGGGGCGATCGAGGCTGCGATGAACCGCCTCATCGGTTTCGAACTGCAGTTCGGTCCTTTCGCCGTCGCACAGCTTCGTCTGATCGCCGAGATGCAGGCCTTGACCAAGCCGACTGCCGGAAAGGCTCAGTCGCTTCCAGAACTGAAACTCTTCATCACCGACACGCTTGGAAACCCGTTCATCGAAGAGGAGACACTGGTCCAGGGGGGCGCAATCGCAAAATCCCGCCGCGACGCGAACACGATCAAGAAGACCCGCGACATCACCGTCGTGCTCGGCAACCCGCCCTACAAGGAGAAGGCGAAGGGCATGGGCTCCTGGGTGGAGCAAGGTACGGGTGGAAAGCTCGTCGCGCCAATGGACTGGTGGACGCCCCCTCCAGAGTGGGGCGTAGGTGCCCACACCAAGCACCTCAAGAATCTCTATATCTATTTCTGGCGCTGGGCGACATGGAAGGTCTTCGGGACAGGCAACTACGCCGCAACCGGAAACCAGGACAGGGACGAAGAAGGCATCGTCTGCTTCATCACCGTTGCCGGATTTCTCGGCGGTCCAGGCTTCCAGAAGATGCGCGACGATCTGCGAAGGACATGCTCGGACATCTGGGTGATCGACTGCTCGCCAGACGGGCACCAGCCGGAGGTCGCCACCCGCATCTTCCAGGGCGTGCAGCAACCAGTCTGCATCGTGCTGGCAGCCAAGCCGCTGGGCAAGGACAGGAACAAGCCGGCGCATGTCCGATACAAGGCTCTGCCGAAGGGGCGACGCGACGAGAAATTCAAGGCGCTGGAAACGCTGTCGCTCGACGGGCCGGGCTGGGCCGACGCGCCCTCGGGCTGGCGCGAGCCGTTTTTCCCCGCCGCAACCGGCGACTGGGCGACCTTCCCGGCGCTGAAGGATTTCTTCGTCTATGACGGCTCGGGCGTCATGCCGGGACGCACCTGGGTGATCGCGCCCGACGCCCAGTCGTTGAGCGATCGCTGGGACATGCTGGTTGCTGAGAAGGATCCGGCGAGGAAGGAAACGCTGTTCCACCCGCAGTTGCGCGACGGCGTGGTTGCCAGCCGTCATATTCGGAAGGTGGTCTTACAACCTCTTGGCCTGCGTCCTACACGCTCGTGTCCAGTTATTAATGATTTTGGTTCCTCCGAGAGTAGCGTTCAGTATGCTTATCGATCGTTCGATCGACAATGGCTGCTTGCGGACGCGCGGCTGATTAACGATGTACGACCTGTACTTTGGGATGCGTACTCGGCTTGGCAGGTCTACCTGACAGCACTCGACGCTCATTCACCTTCAGCTGGGCCGGCAGTCACGTTCGCCGGATTGATGCCAGACCTCCATCACTACAAAGGTTCATTTGGCGGCCGCGCTTTTCCGTTATGGGCCGACGCTGCTGCAACCAAGCCCAACATCTCGCGGAAGATACTGACTTTGCTTGCAGACGCCTATGGCGTGGTGTCACCCGAAGATGTGATGGCCTACCTCGCCGCGGTGATGGCGCATCCGGCTTTCACGAAACGCTTCCTCCCCGACTTGGTGCAACCGGGGCTGCGCGTGCCGCTGACGGCCGACCCAGAGCTTTTCACGGAAGCGGCAAAGCTTGGCCGCGAGGTGATCTGGCTGCACAGCTACGGGGAGCGCTTCTTCGATCCGGCCAAGGATAGGCCAAAGGCTCCGCCGCGCATGGCGCCTGACCTGCGCCCCACCATTCCCGCCGAGGGCGCCATTCCCGGCGCGCCGGAGCCGCTGCCGGAGACGATGGAGTATGATGCCGCCTCGAAGCGACTGAAGGTGGGAAGCGGCTTCATCGACAATGTCTCGCCCGAAATGTGGAACTACGAGGTTTCGGGCAAGCAGGTGGTGTGGCAATGGTTCAGCTATCGCCGCCGCGACCGAACGCGCCCGCAGATCGGCGACAAGCGGCCGCCTTCACCGCTGGACAGGGTGCAGCCGGAGCACTGGCTGGCGGAATACACCAGCGACCTGATCGATTTGCTCAACGTGCTGGGGCGGCTGGTGGCCCTGGAGCCGCGCCAGGCAGAGCTGCTTGAGCGCATCCTGGCATCCGAGATGATCGACGCGGCCAATCCAGCCGAACCCGCGACCGCGTGAGCCAGTGGAAAACGCCGTGCGCAGGGTCGCAAGCCTGAGCCGCGCGGTGCATAGTGACGGCGAAAAGCACGCAACAGGGCGCCATGACCCGCAGCCAACTCGACCTCTTCGCAGCCGACGCACAGCCCGAACTCTTCGACGAGGACGCGGCGCCAATCGTCTATCGCGCCGACCCGACGCGAATTCGGCTGCGGCTTGCCAACATCCTTGCAGAGGCGCGCGCGGCCGAGCGCATGCCCTGGAGCGCGGAACGATTGAGGCTCTATGAAAGGCTCGTGCCGCAGATGGGCAGCTTCCTGCCGGAAGAGGAGGCAGCACAGCTGACCTTCGCATTCGAGCGAGAGCTGGAGAGATTGAAGGCAGCGTAACGCCCCTCATCCGGCCCTGCGGGCCTACCCCCACCCGGCGGCTGCGCCGCCACCCTCCCCACAAGGGGGAGGGTAAAGAGCCTCAGTTATCACCCATCTTGAGGGCCTGGATGAAGGCTTCCTGCGGGATGTCGACCTTGCCGAACTGGCGCATGCGCTTCTTGCCCTCCTTCTGCTTCTCGAGCAGCTTGCGCTTGCGGGTGACGTCGCCGCCGTAGCACTTGGCGGTGACGTCCTTGCGGAGCGCCGAGATGGTCTCGCGGGCGATGACCTTGCCGCCGATGGCGGCCTGGACCGGGATCTTGAACATGTGCTGCGGGATCAGCTCCTTCAGCTTCTCGACCATGACGCGGCCGCGCTTTTCGGCGGCCGTGCGGTGGACGAGCATGGAGAGCGCGTCGACCGGCTCCTCGTTGACCAGGATCGACATCTTGACGAGGTCGCCCTCGCGGTAGTCGGTGAGGTGGTAGTCGAAGGAGGCGTAGCCCTTGGAGATCGACTTGAGGCGATCGTAGAAGTCGAACACGACCTCGTTGAGCGGCAGGTCGTAGACCAGCATGGCGCGCTTGCCGACATAGCTGAGGTCGGCCTGGATGCCGCGACGCTCCTGGCAGAGCTTGAGGATCGAGCCGAGATAGTCGTCGGGGGTGAGGATGGTAGCGCGGATCCACGGCTCCTCGATCGCGGCGATCCTGACCACGTCGGGCATGTCGGCGGGGTTGTGCAGCTCCTTGGTCGAACCGTCGTTGAGGTTCATGCGGTAGACGACGCTGGGCGCGGTGGCGATGAGGTCGAGGTTGAACTCGCGCTCGAGGCGCTCCTGGATGATCTCGAGGTGGAGCAGGCCGAGGAAACCGCAGCGGAAGCCGAAGCCGAGTGCGGCCGAGGTTTCCATCTCGAAGGAGAAGGACGCGTCGTTGAGGCGCAGCTTGCCCATGGCGGCGCGCAGGTCCTCGAAGTCGGCGGCGTCGACCGGGAACAGGCCGCAGAACACCACCGGCTGGGCCGGCTTGAAGCCCGGCAGGGCTTTTGCCGTGGGGCGCTTGTCCTCGGTGATGGTGTCGCCGACGCGGGTGTCGGCCACTTCCTTGATCGAGCCGGTGAAGAAGCCGAACTCGCCGGGGCCGAGCTCGTCGACCTGGACCATCTTGGGGGTGAAGACGCCGGTGCGCTCGACCAGGTACCTGGCGTTGGTGTCCATCATGCGGATGGTCTGGCCCTTCTTGAGCCTGCCGTCGATGACGCGGACGAGCACGATGACGCCGAGATAGGTGTCGTACCAGCTGTCGACCAGCATCGCCTTGAGCGGGGCGTCGATGTCGCCCTCGCGCGGCGGCGGCAGCTGGGTGACGATCGCCTCCAGCACGTCCTCGATGCCGAGGCCGGTCTTGGCCGAGATGTGCACGGCCTGGGAGGCGTCGATGCCGATGACTTCCTCGACCTGCTCCTTGATGCGCTCGGGCTCGGCTGCGGGCAGGTCGATCTTGTTGAGGACGACGACGATCTCGTGGTTGTTGTCGATGGCCTGGTAGACGTTGGCGAGCGTCTGGGCTTCGACGCCCTGGCTGGCGTCGACGACGAGCAGCGAACCCTCGCAGGCCGACAGCGAGCGCGACACCTCATAGGCGAAGTCGACGTGGCCGGGCGTGTCGATGAGGTTGAGGACATAGTCCTCGCCGTTCTGGGCCTTGTAGTTGAGACGAACGGTCTGGGCCTTGATGGTGATGCCGCGCTCGCGCTCGATGTCCATGTTGTCGAGCACCTGCTCGGTCATCTCGCGCGCTTCCAGCCCGCCGGTGGACTGGATCAGGCGGTCGGCAAGCGTCGACTTGCCGTGATCGATGTGGGCAACGATGGAGAAGTTGCGGATGTGGTCGAGCGGTGTGGTCATCGCCGCGCTTTAGCAGGGGCGGCAAGGCTTCACAAGCGCGGGCATAAGGGTTTGCGGCGCACCAGGTCAGGCGCGGCCGGCGACCTGCATGGCGGCGAGGTCGCGGCGGTGGCGGCGACGGGCAGAGGCGGAGAGCAGCGCCGAGCACAGCAGGTCGATGTCGGTACCTTCCTGCGGGCACCAGCCGCAGCCGCAGGCATGCGGGCCGGCATGCGCGTCGGCCGCCTCGCGGTAGACCGAACCGACCGCGCGGGCGGCCAATCTCAGCACCACCATCGGCGGCAGGCCGGATTTGCGCATGGCGTCGGCAAAGCCGTTCATGACGGCGGTGCGCAACAGCGCCTCGGCCTCGTCGGCGCGGCGATCGTGGTCGTCGATGGGGGGCATGGGGGTCTCCGGGCGGGTCGCGGGTGCGTGGCGCCGGTTGCCGCGGCGCGCCGCATGTCGATTATATAATATGAGTAAAAATATCAAGTTTAAAATCCGGGCCGCGCGAGGTCGCCGGAAGCCTGTGGCGGCAGGTTGACGCAGGCGCGGCGGCGCGCTCCAATGCGGTCGAAATGGAGGAGACTGCCATGCCGGAGCGAGCCCAGCCGAGCGAGGAGGCGCTCGCCGCGCATGCCCGCCCCGCCACCAAGGCGGACGCGGCGGTGCTGGCAGAACTGGTCAACATGGCCGGCGACGGGCTGCCGCTGCATTTGTGGACGCAGATGGCCGATGGCGGCGACCCGTGGGAGGTGGGGCGCCAGCGGGCGCGGCGCGAGACGGGCAGCTTCTCCTACCGCAACGCCATCGTGCTCGAGCGCGGCAAGGTGCTCGCCTGCCTGATCGGCTATCCGATCGTGCCGGCACCACCGGACCCCGATACGCCGGCGATCTTCGCGCCGATGAACGAGCTCGAGGCGCTGGCAACGGGCAGCTGGTACGTCAACGTGCTCGCCACCGTGCCCGAGGCGCGCCGGCAGGGGTTCGGGACGCGGCTGCTGGCCATGGCCGACACGATCGCCGAGGCGACGGGCTGCAACGGTACCAGCCTGATCGTCTCGGACGCCAATCGCGCGGCGCGCGGGCTCTACGAGCGCGGCGGCTATCGCGAGGCGGCGCGGCGGCCGATCGTCAGGGAGGGCTGGGACACGCCCGGCCAGGACTGGGTGCTGATGGTCAAGCCGCGGCAGGACACACTGGAGTGACGGCGGCCCGCGGGGGCGGCCGACGGCGCCGGCCATCTTTTTTGCCGGGGCCATGAACCTTCTCCCGGGACCGGGGCACTGACCTGTGTGGCGGCCATCAAGCCGCAAGACCAGAGGTCCCAGAGGAGAACCGAAATGACCATGACCACGACGCTCGTCCGCACGTCGCTGATCGCGACGCTCGCGCTTTCCATGTCGGCCTTCGCCGGTGCCGCTTCCGCCGCCCAGCTCAAGGCACGGGTGCCGGCGCCGCCGCCGCACCAGCTCGGCCTCGCGGCACCCGGCGGCGGCCAGGCCGAGGGCCATGTCGAGAAGTGCAACAACAAGTCGTCGTGCAACCTGCTCATCGCCTACTGCGTCGGCCATGGCGGCGACTGGGAGGAGACCGGCACGCCGGGCCCGAACGGCGAACCGCAGAAGGGCAAGTGTACCTACCCCTGATCGCGTCAGGGGCTCCCGAAACAGCAAGCTGCGCACCCTCCCGTCTTCGGACGGGAGGGTTTTCGCGCGCCATGACGCGATAGTGTCGGAGCGTGTCGCCGGGCTGCTTGACGCTCGCGCGGCATTCGGAGCAAATCGCCGGGCATTCGTGGGAGCTTGCCTTAAATGTCCGCCATCGGCCTTTCGCTGCTCGGTTTCTCGACCGTGATCTTCCTCGTCGCCGCCATGGTGGCCAAGACCTGGGGGATCGAACCGACCATCGGCAAGCTGGTGGTGACGCTGCTGCTCTATTCGCTCGGCAACCTGATCATGCTCCGGCTGGTGCGCGATTTCGGCATGTCTGTGTCGTTCAGCCTGTCGGCGGTGATCCAGCTGATCGCCGTCAACCTCGTGGCCATCGTCTATTTCGGCGAGAAGCTGAGCGGCATCCAGGGCATAGGCGTCGGGCTGGCCGTGGTGGCGGTGGCGCTGATCACGCTCGGACCGGCGATCGCCGGGAAATAGTCTCCGCCGATCCGCCGGAAGATCAGACCAAAGTCCGACATTGGTGCCGCTTTGGTCTGCGACCACGGCGCAGTGGTCGCAAGACTCTTCCGCGCGTTGAATCGGATGAGCAAGTTCGCGTCGATTGGGGGCAGCGGCAGAATCAGCGCGCTGCGACGAGTTTCGGAATGCGTGGGACGTCGCTTCGGCCATTTGCAATGCTTGCGCTGCGCGCCTCTGCCGCGCTGGCGCTGACGCTTGCGCCGTTGCAGCTCGGCTTCGACGGCGTGCTGCCGAGGCTGAGCGCGTCCGCGGCGCTGGCCGGCAAAAAGGACGGCTCGGACTCGCGAGGCGGTCGCGATTCACGCGACGGCGGCCGTGAATCGAAAGGCGGAGGCGGAGACGCCGGCAGCGAGGCAGGCACGAGCAGCAAGGCCAGCGGCGGAGACGCCGGTGCCGGCAGCAAGGGCGAGGACAACAGCAAGAGCGACGGCGATCGCCGCGCCGACGATCGGGACGACGGCAAGAGCGACAAGGCCGACAAAGGCAAGAACGGCCGCGGCAACGGCGGCGACAAGAGCGCGAATCCTTCGAAAGGCACCCGCGTCGAAATCGACGGGAACAACATCAAGGTCATCTACCCGGACGGAATAAAAGAAGAAATCGACAGCGGCATCTACGAGATGAAGGATGCAGCAGGTCGGACAATCGTCAAACGCCGCGCCAAGCAGGCCGACATCGACCGATTGAAGGCGATGGCAGGCTGACCCACCCCCCCCGCAGCGCGGCAAGGAACTCAGGCAACAGGCTGGAAGGGCAACCTTCCAGCCTTTTTATTTGCCCCCGCTAGAGCGCTTCCGCTTTTCTTCGAATCGCGGAAACGCTCTATCTCCTTGTTTTGACGCAATTCCGGGCGGAAAACCGCCGCGCACTTTTCCTGGAATTGCTCTAATGGGTCTCGGCCGCACGGCCCCGCGCGTCGCGCAGCAGCATCGCCGCCTCGGTGCGGTTGCGGACGTTGAGCTTGGCCAGAACCCGCGTCATGTGATGCTTGACCGTCTTTTCCTGCAGCGACAGGCGCCCAGCCACCTCCTTGTTGCTGAGGCCCGCCGAGACCAGTTCCAGGATGCCTGCCTCGCGATCGGTGAGCTGGCGCAGCGGATCGGCCTTCGGATCGGCCACCTGAATGGCCTGGAGGTCGCTGATCAGCCGCGCCGAGACCACCGGCGAGACGTAGATTTCGCCGGCGGCGACACTGTGCAGGATCTCGGCCAGCATCCGGGAGCCGACGCCCTTCAGCACATAGCCGCGGACGCCGTGATTGAGGGCCGTCGTGACGTCGTCGCGCGCCTCGGAGACGGTCAGCATGACGATCTTCTGTCCCGGACGCCGGGCGAGGATCTCCTGCGCGGCGTTCAGCCCTCCCCCCGGCAGGCTGATATCGAGCAGCAGGATCTCCGGACCCACCTGGCCGACGATACGCAGCGCGTCCTCCGCGCTCGCGCCCTCGGCGACGATCTCGAAGCCACCGTGCTCGACCAGACTGCGCGCGACCCCCTCCCTGAACAACGGGTGATCGTCGACGACGGCGAGACGCAGGGGCGTGGTCATGTCTGTTCCTTCTCCCGGACGGCGAGGGTGACGGCGACACGCGTGCCCTGCGGCGACGATGCCAGCGAAAAGTCGCCGCCGATGCTCTCCACGCGCTCGCGCAGGCCTGCCAGGCCGAGCCTGTCGGCGCGGACGTTTTCGACGTCGAAGCCCGCCCCCTCGTCGATCACCTCGACGACAAGGCGACCGTCGACGGCGGCGACCTTGACGGCCTGCCCTTGCCCGCCGGCATGGCGGAAGGCGTTGTTGAGAGCCTCCTGGACAAAGCGGAAGATGCTGATCTTTTCCGACGAGGCAAGGCCGAGCTCGGGGACGTCGCCCGACAGCGCCACGGCCGTCCCGGTGCGCTGCTCATGGGTGGCGACGGCAAGGCCCAGTATTTCCGCCAGGTTCGCAGTTTCGATCTGCGGCAGCACCAGCCCGTTGCAGATGTCGCGGATCTCGCGCATCGCCTCGTCGAGACTGGCCTTGATGGCGCCCACTTCCGCCTCGCGTTCGACCGCCCGCGCCCGAGGACTGGAAATCGCCCGGCTGTCCATGCGCAGCGAGGCGAGCGCCAGGAGCTGGGCCGGCCCGTCGTGCAGGTCGGCGGCGATGCGACGCAGATAGCGTTCGTTGAGGGCGGCTGCACGGCGCGAGGCCCCCTGGACCCGCAGGCGCAGCGCCGAGTTCTGGGCCAGCAGTCTCTGCAGCTCGGAGACGCGTTCCTGGAGCGCCTGGCGCTGGTCGTCGATGGTCCTGCTGCCGCGATAGACGATACCCCACAGCAGGCCGAAGATCGCCAGCGTCGTGCCGGCGACGAAAAGCCAACTGGAGATGCGCGCTGCCGACAGCGTCGCGCGGAACTCGTGGGCGATCTCGTAAAACTCCGAAACCGCCACGACCTGTCCCGACCAGGGCTCCCGCACGGGATTGTAGATCGCCATCAACGGCAAGCCCGCAGCCTCGCCCAAGCCCTTCTCGCTTTCGTCGGCCTTGTCGAACCGGGCGACGACGCGACCGCTCCAGGCAGCCTCGAGATTGGGCGTGAGCGGGAATGTCTTGCCGATCTGGCCGGCGTCCTTGGAATAGAGGATGGTGCCGTCGCGCGACCAGAGCCGGAACAGGACGATGCGATCGCCCAGTCCACCCTGGTCGAGCGTCTCGTCGAGGGCCCGCTTGACGGATTCGCCCAGCGCCTCGCTGCGGCGCATGTCGGGCAGGATCGGGGCAATAACGCTGTCGACGTAGAGCGCCGTGGTGGTGGCCGCATTGCTGGTAACGCCGTCCTCGATGCGGGAGGTGACCCAATAGCCGGCAAGAAACATCGCCGCCAGCAGCACGGCGCCGCCGGCGACCAAGAACTGGACGGCCAGCGACAATCCGGTCCACCTCCGGCCAAGTCGTTCGAACGCGCGCACCCTGCCTCCTCGTGACGCGGCATCATAGGGGCACAATGGCGATTCTCGTACCCGTCTTTCGCGCGGCGGCGACCGGGGTATGCGCTGTTCACAAGAAAGCCGGCGGGGCGACCCCGCCGGCTTTTGTTTTCCTGTGTCCATCCTGAATCAGACGGCGATCTTGCCACCGCCCTGCTTGGTGATGGCGACGACGGCCGGGCGGACCGGCATGTCGGGCTTGAAATCGGGCCAGCGGGTCGAAAGGTCCTCGTAGTAGGACGGGCGGCCGAAGCCTTCCCAATCCTCGCCGCCGTCGCCCGGATGCTGGACGGCGACGAAGGCGGTCTGGTCGTCCGGCGCAAACAGCGGGCCGCACATCTCGGCGCCGACCGGCACACGGAAGAACAGCTTCGAGGTGGCACGCGCCTCGCCCTCGGTGTCGACGGCCCAGAGGCCGTCGGTGCGGCCGGTGGCCTTGGGGTTGTTGCCGTCAGTCGCGACCCAGAGGCGGCCGGCGGTATCGACTGCGCAATTGTCGGGCATGCCGAACCATCCGTTCTGGGTGGTCGAGGTCGAGAAGGAAGCGCCGACCTCGGCGACCGACGGATCGCCGCACTTGAGCAGGATTTCCCACTTGCCCTTGGTGGCGGCGAAATCGCCGCCGTCCTCGGCCAGCTCGATGATGTGGCCGAAGGCGTTCTCGGCGCGCGGGTTGGCGGCGTCGACCTTGTCGGCCTTGCGCTTCGAGTTGTTGGTCAGCATGACATAGACCTTGCCGTTGACGCCGTTGGGCTGGATGTCCTCCGGCCGGTCCATCTTGGTGGCGCCGAGCAGGTCGGCGGCGCGGCGCGCCTCGATGACCACGTCGGCCTGGCTGACGAAGCCGTTGTCGGCATTGAGCGGGCCCTCGCCCTGGACCAGCGGCAGCCACTCGAACGAACCGTCCTCGGCGAACTTGGCGACATAGAGCGTGCCCTCGTCGAGCAGGCCGAGGTTGGCGGCGCGATCGTCGGGGTTGAACTTGCCCTTGGTCACGAACTTGTAGACGTAGTCGAAGCGCTCGTCGTCGCCGAGGTAGAAGACGACGCGGCCGTCGGGGGCAACGATGGATTCGGCGCCCTCGTGCTTGAAGCGGCCGAGCGCGGTACGCTTCTTTGGCACCGAGTTCGGGTCCTGGACGTCGACCTCGACGATCCAGCCGAAGCGGTTGGGCTCGTTCGGCTCCTTGGCGACGTCGAAGCGGTCATAGAACTTGAGCCACTCATAGGTGCCTTCCGGCACGCCGAGGCGCTTGTAGTTGGCGGCCTCCTTGTGGTCGGCCGGCAGCTCGCCGCCGAAATAGCCGTGGAAGTTCTCCTCGGCCATGATGTAGGTGCCCCAGGGCGTGACGCCGCCGGCGCAGTTGTTGAGGGTGCCGAACACCTTGGTGCCGGTGGCGTCCGCATTGGTCTTGAGGCGGTCGTGGCCGGCGGCCGGACCGGTGAGCTGCATCTCGGTGGTGGAGGTGATGCGGCGGTTGAGCTTGCCGTCGCGCACGACCTGCCACTTGCCGCCTTCCTTGCGGATCTCGACGATGGAGCCGCCGTGAGCTGCCATCTCGATGTCGACGCGCTTCTGGTCGGCGGGCGCAACCTCGATCTTGCCCTCGACGATCTTGACGATGCCGGGGAACATCAGGTGCTCGTTGGTGTATTCGTGGTTGACGACCAGCAGGCCGTGCTCGGCCGAGCCTTCGAGCGGCACGTAGCCGACATAGTCGTTGTTGTAGCCGAACTGCTTGCCTTGCGCCTCGGCCGACTGGTTGGTGGGGTCGAACTCGGGAGCGTCCGCAAATATCGGGTCGCCCCAGCGCAGCAGGACGTCGGCGTCGTAGCCGGCGGCGACATGGTGCTTGTCGTCGATGCCGGCCTCGACCTCGTCGAAGCTGAAGGCCGAAGCGGCTGCGGCGCGGGCGTCGTCGGCGAGGATGATGGCGATGGGGCTGACGGTGGCGGCAATCGCCGAGACGGCGAGCGATCCCTTGAGGAAATTGCGGCGCGAGAAGCGCGTGGCGATGATGTCGCCCATGGTGCGGTTGTCGGTCGGGTTGTGGCCGGGACCGTCATTCTCCTCGAGCAGGCTGGTGCGGAATTTCTGATCGTTGGGAGCGTGCTGGTTCATGTTTTCGACCTCTGGCTGATGCTTCGCTTGGGGTTCGCCGAGACCGCTAATCGGACGACATAACAGTAGCATGACAGTTTCGCCGAAAGTCGGGCGCCGCTATACAGCGTCGAGGATCGGCCCTTGCCGACGAAATGTGCTGCGACCTTTTGCTTGCGCGCCTTTTCTTTGGGAAAGGTCTCCCCACTTGTTGCGCACGGGCCCGGAAGCGGCCATCCCGGAGCTGTAACGGAACGGCAGGACGATGCATCAGAAACTGTGGAACAGTATCCAGCTGTCGCTGCTGGCAGCGGGCGTCGTCATCGCCGGCGGGCTGTGGGCCTTCGTCGAATTGGCGGAGGTCGCGCGCGACGCCGCACCGCGCTCCTTCGACACCGACATCCTGCTCGCCTTCCGCGTGGCGGGCGAGCCCAACAACCCGATCGGACCGGGCTGGTTCGAGGAAGCGATGCGCGACATCACCGCACTCGGAAGTGCAGCGGTGCTGATCTACATCACTGCCGTCGCCATCATCTATCTGTGCCTGATCCGGCGCTGGGGACCGGCGCTGTTCGTGTTCGCCTCGGTCGCCGGCGCGCAGGTGCTGTCGAGCCTGCTCAAGCTCGGCATCGACCGGCCACGGCCGGACCTGGTCTCGCACCTGGCGCAGGTGCAGACCATGAGCTTCCCCAGCGGGCACGCCATGCTCGCGGCGGTGACCTATCTGACGCTGGGCGTGGTGCTGGCCCGCGTGGTGCCCGGCCGCGCCACCACCGTCTTCGTCTTCTTCGTCGCGATCCTGACCGCGCTGCTGGTCGGCATCAGCCGCGTCTATCTCGGCGTGCACTGGCCCTCGGACGTGCTGGCCGGATGGAGCGCCGGCTTCGCCTGGGCGACGCTGTGCTGGGTGGTCAGCCGCTACCTGCTGCGGCCCGGCGAGGGGACTGAAGACGACATGCGCTGAACATCGATATTCATGCTTGAAACATCATCATGAATGTATGATACATTCATTCTGCGGACAGAGACGGGAACGCCGACATTGATCACCGCCGCACAGATGCGCGCCGCTCGAGCGCTGGCAGGCATCGACCAGAAGACGCTTGCCGAAAAGGCCGGGGTCTCGGTTCCGACGATCCAGCGCATGGAAGCGAGCGAGGGCGTGGTGCGCGGCGTGGTCGACACGCTGACCAAGGTCATCGAAGCGCTCGACGCCGCCGGTGTGGAACTCATCGGCGAGAACGAGGCCGGCGGCCGCGGCGTGCGCCTGAAGAAGAAGGCCGGCTGAGCCCGTCAACCCTCCGCAAAGGTTCGCGACGGCGACCGCCGACAGACATGCCGACGATCCCGCCGCATTGCAGGACGATGCAGGCATGGACGCAGCAGGCAGCAGGCACAGACACGACCGACCGACATTTTCCGAACTGTTCACGCCCAAGCTGGTGACGGTTTTCCGCGAGGGCTATGGCGCAGCGCAGCTCAAGGCCGACGCGATCGCCGGGCTGACGGTGGCAATCGTGGCGCTGCCGCTGTCGATGGCGATCGCCATCGCCTCGGGCGTGTCGCCCGACAGGGGCCTGTTCACGGCGATCGTCGGCGGCTTCATCATCTCGGCGCTGGGCGGCAGCCGCTTCCAAATCGGCGGGCCGGCGGGCGCGTTCATCGTGCTGGTGGCGGCGACGGTGGCGCGCGAGGGCGTCGACGGGCTGATCCTGGCGACGATGATGGCGGGCATCTTTCTCGTCGCCATCGGCTATCTCCGGCTCGGCACCTACATCAAGTTCATCCCCTATCCGGTGACGGTGGGCTTCACCGCCGGCATCGCCGTCATCATCTTCGCCAGCCAGCTGAGCGAGATGTTCGGGCTGACGCTCGCCGGCAAGGAGCCTGGACCGCTGGTGCCCAAGCTGCTGGCGCTGGCGGACGCCGCGGGCACGGCCAACCCGGCGGCGATCGCGGTGGCGGTGCTGACGATCGGCACGATCCTGGTGCTCAAGCGGCTGAGGCCGGGATGGCCGGGCATGCTGATCGCGGTCGGCGTCGCCTCGCTCGCCGCGGCGGCGCTCGCGCTGCCCGTCGAGACCATCGGCACGCGCTTCGGCGGCATCCCGCGCAGCCTGCCCTGGCCGGCCCTACCCGATTTGAGCGTCGACAAGGCGATAGCCGTGCTGCCGGACGCGGTGTCGTTCGCGCTGCTCGGCGCGATCGAATCGCTGCTTTCGGCCGTCGTCGCCGACGGCATGACCGGGCGGCGGCACCGCTCGAACTGCGAGCTGGTGGCGCAGGGCTTCGCCAATATCGGCGCGGCCCTGTTCGGCGGCATCTGCGCCACCGGCACCATCGCGCGCACCGCGACCAACGTCCGGGCCGGCGCGCACGGGCCGGTCTCGGGCATGCTGCACTCGGCCTTCCTGCTCGCCTTCATGCTGGTGGCCGCACCGCTCGCCTCCTACATCCCGCTGTCGGCGCTGGCCGGCATCCTCGCGGTGGTGGCGTGGAACATGGTCGAGAAGCAGGCCTTCGCGACGCTGGTCCGCAGCTCGCGCGGCGACGCGTTGGTCTTGCTCGTGACCTTCGCGCTCGTCGTCTTCCGCGACCTCACCGAAGGCATCGTGGTCGGCTTCGCGCTGGGCTCGGTGCTGTTCATCGACCGGATGGCCAAGAGCATCGCCGTCGAGACCGACCAGCCGCTGGTGCAGGAGGACATGGCGGACGCCACCAACGGCAACCGCCACGCCTACGAGGCGAGCGACGCGGGCGACGCCGACACGGTGATCTACCGCATCTCCGGCGCCTTCTTCTTCGGCGCGGCCTCGACGGTGGGCGCCGTGCTCGACCGCATCGCCGACCAGCGCCGGAACTTCATCCTCGACTGCTCGCAGGTGCCCTTCCTCGATTCGACCGCGGCCAACGTGCTGGAGGGGGCGGCGCGCAAGGCGAGGAAGGCGGGCGTGCGCTTCTTCATCGCCGGGGCCTCGCCGCAGACGCGGCGCATGCTGATCAACCACGGGGTCAAGCGGCCCTATGTCAGCTATGCGGCGACCGTCAGGGACGCGCGCGACCTGCTTGCGGCGGAACGGGCAGCGGCGTCTTCGGCAGCTCGGTGAGATCGATCTCGCGCTGCTCGCCCCAGGTGATCTGCCGGTAGTCGAAGCCATATTCCAGCGTCGGCTTGACGATGCGGAAATAGGGCGACAGGTCGAAGTCGCGCGGCGTGTAGAGCGAATGGTGGCGGATCTGCATGATCTCGCGCCGCATGTAGTTGGACTGCGCCGAGGCGCGGCCGGGGGCGCGGGTGATCTCCGGCAGGATGGGGTAGCGGATCCGGCCATAGGCCTCGGCGATCATGGTGGAGCAGATGGCGCGGGTCGGGTCGCCCGAGCCGAAGGCGATCATGCGCCGGCGCCAGCGCACCGGCACCGGCGGCGTCGGGAAGAAATAGCGCAGCATGTCGACGATGTTCTTGAGGTCGTATCTCAGGCCGAGCCGCTCGACCATGAACTTGACCACCTGCTCGCGATCCTCCGGGGTGAGGCCGTTGGCGCGGCAGATGCGGGTGTTGTAGGTGCGGTACTTGGACAGCGGCACCGCAACGCAGCCCTCGCCGAGGTTGACCTCGATCAGCCGCGGCCGCTCGGAACCGTCGGCAGGCTCGGGAAGCGCGTCGCCGACATAGAGCGCCGAATGCGACCAGGTCGACTGGGTGAGATACTTGATCACCGCCGAGATGCGCTGGTTGCCCTCGACGAGCAGGACATCGCCCGGCTCCAGCGTGCGGCGCAGCGTTTCGGGATCGGACGGCGTATAGGGCTCGTAGCCGGAGGATTCCGCCTGCAGTCGTGAAGCCAGCCAGCGGCCGATGCGGTCGAGCAAGGTATCTGTCGTCTGCGTCATGACCCAAGGGAAGTAACATGATGCAGGCGACGCGCGCCAGCCCGACGCTACTCGCCGGGCGTGCCCTCGGGTTCCGGCATCGCAGCGGCCTCGCCAAGGTCGGTGCGGCATTTCCTGGCAAGCCGGCGCACCGTGCGCCTGGGCTTGTCCTCGAACAGCTCCTCGGCGGCAGCGAGGCAAAGCTTGCGCAGCGCCTTTTCCGAACGCTTGAGCAGCTTGACCAGGAGCTTGGGCTCGGGACCGTCGAAGGGCGCCTCGCGCGCGTCGATGAGCGCGCGCATGATGAAGACGTCGTGCAGTTCGCCGAGGCTCTCGCCGAGCAGGTCGGCCCGCTCGCGGCGCGGCTTGACCGGCGAAGGCCAGAGCCTGCGCAGCAGCGAAAGATGCGCCGCATGCGTCTTCACCGCCTTGCGCAGTTCGTGGAAATCCTCGGCCTGGCCACTGTCGCGGCACTGCTTCAACGCCTTTCGTGCCCGCCGTAAGGTGGCAAGCGCGCCCTCGGCCAGGACGTCGGCCGCATCCTCGGGGTGATCGGGCAAATGCAGCGCATCGAAGGCGGCGGCACCGGCGCGGCACTCGGCGACGGCAGCGTCGAGCGTCGCCGCGAGCCCGATCTCGCCATAGACGACGGAAGCGCGAAAGCGGACCAGCATGGCGCGGATCCCCGCAAGACCGGCGGAGTCTGCCTCTTCAGGATAGTCCGCAATCAGGCGGTCGATGGTCTCGATCAGGGCGGTCGCCTGGCGCGGGCCGGCGATCGACCTCGCCACATCGCGGAAACGGTCGTTCTCGGCCCGGCAGAAGGCTTCGTCGCCCGGCCGGACGAGACGCAGCAGCGCCCGCAGCGCCTTGATGCGGCGGCGCACGGCGTGGAGCGCCTTTTCCGGATTGTCGCGCGCGGCATCGAGATATGCCACGGCCTTGTCGATCTCCTCGCGCGCGATGCGGCGAACCTCATCGGTCAGGGGCGTGCGCGGATCGATGCGAAAGCTCATGCAACCGCCTCCGGGGCATCGCCAAGGGCAAGCGACGCGTTGTAATAGCGCGGGTCGCCGGTCACCTCCCGACCGAGCCAGGCCGGCAATTCAGCGGCCGGCACGTCGTCGGGCGTTTCCAATTCGGCGATGACCAGCCCGCTCAGGTCCCCGCTGAAAACGTCCACCTCATACAGATACCCGCGGTGGCTAACATGATGACGTGTCTTCTCGATGACACGTCCGACGGCCTGGTCCTGCATCTCCCTGGCGTCGTCGAGCGGCACTTCATATTCGAACTCGTCGCGTTCGCGCCCCCTGGAGCCAAACTTGAGCGTCAGCGTCGCCACCCTGTCGTTCGATATGCGCAGCCGGACGGAGCGGCCGGGCGACGAGGCGAGGTAGAACTGGCGGATACGAATCCTGTCCTCGACAAGGCTCCGCCACTCCTGTCCACGCACCAGGAACTTGCGTTCGATTTCCTTGGCCATGCGGCAGTAAAGCGTGGCTGGCCGCCGGTTGCAACAACGACTTGACTTTAATCAATCGATTGATTAAATTATTAGCATGAGCAAGACGCAGGGCAACATCCCGCAGCCGGCCTCGGCGGCCGAGGCAACCCGCACGTCGCTGGTGCTGGCGGCACTGAGACTGTTCGGCCACCAGGGGTTCGCGGGCACCTCGACGCGCGAGATCGCGGCAGCCGCCAATGCCAATATCGGTTCCATCGCCTATCATTTCGGCGGCAAGGAAGGATTGCGGCTGGCGGCTGCGGACTACATCGTCGACACCATCCAGGGCGTCGCCATGCAGGCCTTCGGCAGCAGCACGCTGTCGCAGCCGGCGCCGGCGAGCGCGGCCGAGGCGACGGCACAGATCGAGGCGGCCGTCGAGCGCATGGTCGGCTTCATGGTCGCCCGCCCCGAGGCCGGCGAGATCGTGCAGTTCATGCTGCGCGAACTGTCGACGCCGACGGAAGCGCTGGACCGCATCTATGCCGGCGTGTTCGAACCGCTGCACCGGCGCCTCTGCCAGCTGTGGGCCACGGCCACCGGCGAGGAGGCCGAAAGCGAGCGCACCCGCATCACGGTGTTCATGATGATCGGCCAGGTGGTCTATTTCCGCATCGCCCGCCCCGCCGTCGTGCGGCGGATGGGCTGGGCGGACATCGGCGCGGCCGAGGCCGCCAAGGTCGTCGCCATTGCCAAGGAAAACGTCGCGGCCGTCATCGCCGCACGGAAGGCAGGAAAGCCATGAGCATCCTCTGTTCGATACCTTTCGCGGCGTCGCTGTTCTCGGCCTGCGCCGGCCCCGCGCCGCTCGCGGTCGGCTATGTCGAGGGCGACTACGTGCTGCTCGCCCCGATCGAGGTGGCGCAGGTGGAAAGCATCGCGGTGCGCCGCGGCGACCGGGTGGAAGCCGGCAAGCCGATCGTCACGCTGGAGAGCGGCGACGCCAAGATCGCCGTGACCCAGGCGGAAGCGGCGCTCGCCCAGGCGGAGGCGGAGCTGGCCGACCTCAAGGTGGGCAAGCGGCCGGAGGAGATCGCCGCGCTCGAAGCCGGCGTCCGCTCGGCCAGGGCGCAGGCCGAGGAGGCGGGGCGCGTCCTCGTCCGCACGGAGGACCTGTTCAAGCGCGGCATCGCCACCGAAGCGCAGCTGGACGAAGCGAGGACCCAGGTCGCGGTCGCGGAAGCGGCGATCGGGCTTGCCCAGGCAAATCTCGACGTGGCCGGCCTGCCGGCCCGCATCGAGGCGATCAAGGCGGCGGAGAAAAAGGTGGAGCAGGCACGCGCGGAGCTCGAGCAGGCACGCTGGCGCCTGTCGAAGCGTGTGCTGGCGGCCCCGGCGGCGGGCCGCGTCAGCGACGTGATCCGCAATGCCGGCGACACGGCGAGCCCGTCGGCCCCAGTCGTCTCGGTGCTGCCCGACGGCGCGGCGAAGCTGACCCTGTTCATCCCGGAAAGCGCGTTCTCGTCGGTCGAGATCGGCACCCGGCTTTCGGTGCGCTGCGACGGCTGCCCCGAAGGGCTCAAGGCCAAGGTGAGCTACGTCTCGCCCGACCCCGAATTCACCCCGCCGGTGATCTACTCGCTCGAGAACAGGCAGAAGCTGGTCTACCTCGTCGAGGCCAGGCCGGAGGCCGGCGCCGCCGGGCTGCAGCCGGGGCAGATCGTGGATGTGGCGGTGGAGGCAGGGGAATAGGGAGTAAGGCAGCAGGGGACTAGGCCGGTCGCCAAACATACTCCCCTACTCCCTTCCGGAGACAACAATGAACGCCATCGACGTCAGGAACCTGGTCAAGCGCTTCGGCGACAAGACCGTCGTCGATCATGTGACGATGCAGGTCGCCGAGGGCGAGATCGTCGGCTTCCTCGGCCCCAACGGCTCGGGCAAGACCACGACCATCCGCATCATGTGCGGGCTGCTCACCCCCGACGAGGGCCAGGGCCAGGTGCTCGGCTACGACCTGCGCCGCGAGGGGCTGAAGATCAAGAGCGAGGTCGGCTACATGACGCAGCGGTTCTCGTTCTACGAGGACCTGACGATCGGCGAGAACCTCGAATTCGTCGCCCGGCTCTACAAGCTCCGGCCGGTCGAGGACCATGTCGCCAATACGCTCGAGCACCTCGGCCTGACGAGCCGCCGCAACCAGCTGGCGGGCACGCTGTCGGGCGGCTGGAAGCAGCGGCTGGCGCTCGCCGCCTGCATCATGCACAAGCCGAAGCTGCTGTTGCTCGACGAGCCGACCGCCGGTGTCGATCCCAAGGCGCGGCGCGAATTCTGGGACGAGATCCACAGGCTCGCGCATGACGGGCTGACGGTGCTGGTGTCGACCCACTACATGGACGAGGCCGAGCGCTGCCACCGCATCAGCTACATCTCCTACGGCAAGCTGCTGGCCACCGGCACGGTGGACGAGGTGGTGCGCAACGCGGGGCTCACGACCTTCATCGTGTCGGGGCCGCGGCTCGACCAGGTGGCGGCGGCACTCGAAGGCCGCCCGGGCGTCGACCAGGTGGCGCCCTTCGGCACGACGCTGCATGTGGTGGGCTCCGACCGCGAGCGGCTGGAGGCGGCGCTCGCCGACATCGGCCAGCGCAAGGGCGTGACGGTCGAGCCGGGCGAAACCAGCCTCGAGGACGTGTTCATCCAGTTCATGGCCGGCTCCCGGGACAACATGTCATGAAGTCGATCGCCAACGGGCTGTTCTCCTTCGCGCGGCTGGGGGCGCTGCTGATGAAGGAGTTCATCCAGATGCGGCGCGACCGCATCACCTTCGCCATGATGCTGGGGGTGCCGCTGATGCAGCTGGTGCTGTTCGGTTTCGCCATCAACAGCGACCCCAAAAGCCTGCCGGCAGCGCTGGTGGCGACCAGCAACGACCCCTACACGCGCGCCATCGTGGCGGCACTGCAGAACACCAACTACTACCGCTTCGACCATGTCGCAGCAACGGCCGCCGAGGCGGAGGAGCTGATGGCGAGCGGCGCGGTGGCCTTCGTCGTCACCATCCCGGCCGACTTCGGACGCCGCGTCGCCGGCGGCAACGCGCCGCAGATCCTGATCGAGGCCGACGCCACCGATCCCTCGGCGTCCAGCGGCGCGGTGTCGACGCTCGGCACTGTCGCCAACCAGGCGCTGCTCAGGGCCCAGGGCATGGAGGCGGCCGCCGCCGAGAACGCCAAGGGCCAGCTCCAGGTGGTCGTCCACCGGCGCTACAATCCCGAGGGCATCTCGCAGTACAACATCGTGCCCGGGCTGCTCGGCGTGATCCTGCAGATGACGATGGTGATGATGACCTCGATGGCGCTGACCCGCGAAACCGAGCGCGGCACGATGGAGAACCTGCTGGCGATGCCGGCGAGCCCGGCCGAGATCATGCTCGGCAAGGTGCTGCCCTATCTGGTGGTCGGCGCGGTGCAGGTGACGGTGGTGCTGGTGGCGTCGAAGCTCCTGTTCGCCATCCCGTTCATCGGCTCGCTGCCGCTGCTGCTTTCGGCGATCCTGGTGTTCGTGATGGCGCTGGTGCTGCTCGGCTACACCATCTCGACCATGGCGCGCACGCAGATGCAGGCGATGCAGCTGACCTTCTTCTTCTTCCTGCCGTCGATCCTGCTTTCGGGCTTCATGTTTCCCTATCGCGGCATGCCCGGCTGGGCCCAGGCGCTGGGCGAGATACTGCCGCTGACACATTTCCTGCGCATCATCCGGGCGGTGATGCTGAAGGGCGCCGAATTCCCGGCGATCGCCCAGGAGGTGGGCATACTCGTGCTGTTCGTGGTGGTTTTCGCGGGGCTGGCGCTGCTCAGATTCAGGCGGACGCTGGACTGACGACGTCAGCGCGCGAGGTCGGCGACGACCGCGTCGAGCACGATCATGCCCTCGGGCGTGGCGCGCAGGCGCGAATTGCCGATCGGCGCCACCAGCCCCTCGCCCTGCAGGATCGACAGCCGCGCCGAGGACAAGGACTTGCCGGAAAGCTGCTCGTAGCGGGCGAGGTCGATGCCTTCGACGAGTCTCAGGCCCATCAGCAGGAACTCGTCGGCTTCTTCCGAACGCGTCAGCGTCTCGCCGCCGACGATGCCGTGGCCGCGTTCCTCGACCAGCTCGGCCCAGCGCTCGGGCAGCTTCTCGGCAATGGTGACGACGCGCCGGCCGTCCTCGACGAAGCGGCCATGCGCGCCGGGGCCGACGCCGACATATTCGCCGTAGCGCCAGTAGGTCAGGTTGTGCCGGCTCTCGGCGCCGGGCCTGGCGTGGTTGGAGATCTCGTAGGCCGGCAGGCCGTGCGCAGCCGTCACTGCCTGCGTGATGGCGTAGAGCTCGGCGGCATGCTCGCCGTCGGGGATCTCGAACTTGCCGGCATTGTAGAGCTGGAAGAAGCGCGTGCCTTCCTCGATGGTCAGCTGGTAGAGCGACAGATGGTCGACGGCGTAGCCGATCGCCTGCGTGAGTTCCGCCGCCCAGGCGTCGGGCTTCTGGCCCGGCCGGGCATAGATCAGGTCGAACGACAGGCGCGGAAAAATCTCGCGCGCCAGGCCGATGGCGTGCAGCGCCTCCTCGACATTGTGGAGGCGGCCGAGGAAGCGCAAATCGGCATCGTTGAGCGCCTGGACGCCGAGGGAGACGCGGTTGACGCCGGCCGAGCGGTAGCCACGGAAGCGCTCGGCCTCGACCGACGAGGGGTTGGCTTCGAGCGTGATCTCGGCATTGGCCGACACCGTCCAGTTGGCGGCGATGGCGTCGAGCACGGCGCCGACCGTCTCGGGCTGCATCAGCGACGGCGTGCCGCCGCCGAGGAAGATACTGGTCACCTCGCGCGGGCCGGTGCGGGCGCGCATGGTCGCGAGTTCGGTGGCGAAGGCGCGGGCAAAGCGCACCTGGTCGACCGGCTGGTGGCGGACATGGCTGTTGAAGTCGCAATAGGGGCACTTGGCCGCGCAGAACGGCCAATGCACGTAGACGCCGAAGCCGGGCGAGCGATCGAAGATCATCGGACAGCGCCCATCAGGGTGGAGTGTGGCGGCAGTACCCCCACCCCTGACCCCTCCCCACAAGGGGGAGGGGGATTCTGGCTCCATCCCTGCCCGACTGCCCATGCCGATGTCGACAAGAGGCTGGCGGCAGGGCGGCGATCGTCCCCCTCCCCCTTGTGGGGAGGGGTCAGGGGTGGGGGTGCGTCGCGTCGCAAAGTGCCGAAGGAAAGACGCATCGTTCAGGCCGAACCGAGCTTGGCGCGGGCGAACTTCTGGAAGGCGCGGGCACGGTGGGACAGCGCATCAGGCTGGCCCGGCTTCCAGCCGTGCTTTTCTTCGGCGCTCATCTCGCCGAAGGTCTTGTCGAAGCCCTCGGGCAGGAACACCGGGTCATAGCCAAAGCCCATTTCGCCGCGCGGCGGCCAGACCAGCGTACCCTCGGCCTCGCCGCGGAAATATTCGGCGTGCCCGTCGGGCCAGGCGAGGCAGATGACGGCGACGAAGCGGCCGCTGCGCTGGTCCGGCTTCGTTGCGCCGCGCTCCTGCATGGCATCCTCGGTGCGCTGCATCGCCATGCCGAAGTCGCGGCTGCCGTCTTCCTTCTCGGCCCAGTTGGCGGTGTAGACGCCGGGCGCGCCGTCGAGCGCGTCGACGACCAGGCCGGAATCGTCTGAAAGCGCCGGCAGGCCGGTCTTCTCGGCGGCGGCATGCGCCTTGATGTAGGCGTTCTGCTCGAAGGTCGTGCCGGTCTCGTCGGGCTCGGGCAGGCCATACTCCCTGGCCGACCTGGCCTCGAAGCCGAACGGTGCCATCAGGTCGGCGAACTCGCGCAGCTTGCCGGCGTTGTGGCTGGCGATGACGATCTTCCTGTCGGCGAGTTCACGCATCAAAGTCCCCAGATTCTCGGTTCGGCGATCTCCAGCGAATTGCCGTCGGGATCGCGAAAATAGATGGAGCGGCCGCCGTTCGGCCACTCGAAATCGGCTTCGATGGCGATGCCCTCGCCCTCGAGCCGCTGCTTCCAGTCTTCGATCTCGCTTGCGGTGCCGGCAAAGCAGAGATGGCCCTGGCCAGTCGTGCCATGCGGCGGCACCGGCAGCCTGGCGTCGGGCTTCGGCGGCTGGCGCGTGGCGTCCGCGTTGAACAGCAAAAGCACGCCCTGGCCGCAACGGAAGAACACGTGGCGGCCTTCCACCCTGGCGATCCGCGTCAGCCCCATCACCTCGCCGTAGAATTTCTCCGCGGCGTCGAGATCGGCGACATAGAGGGCGGATTCGAGGATGGCGGAGGGCTGCACCTAGACACCCCCCGCTGGCCTGCCGGCCATCTCCCCCGCAAGGGGGGAGATTGGCTGTGGCAGCCGCACCGCCTCAACGTCGAAATCGCAACAGGATCGCCCGCAGTTGAGCTGCCGATCTCCCCCCTTGCGGGGGAGATGGCCGGCAGGCCAGAGGGGGGTGTCTAGGTGCGACGTCATCGCCTTCGTTGCTTACGCCACCGCCATCTGCTGCAGGCTGACCAGCCGCGAGATGCCCTTGCGGGCGAGGCCCATCAGCTGCAGGAACTCCTCCTCCGAGAACGGAACGCCCTCGGCGGTGCCCTGGATCTCGACGATGCCGCCCTTGCCGGTCATGACGAAGTTGGCGTCGGTGCCAGCCGCGGAATCCTCGAGATAGTCGAGGTCGATCACCGCCTGGCCGTCATGGATACCGCAGGAAATGGCCGCGACATGGTCCTTGAGCACCTTGTCGACGCTGACCATCTGGCGCGCTTCCATCCAGCGCAGGCAATCGTGAAGGGCAATCCAGGCGCCGGTGATCGACGCCGTGCGCGTGCCGCCGTCGGCCTGGATCACGTCGCAGTCGACGGTGATCTGGCGCTCGCCCAAGGCCTGCATGTCGACCACGGCGCGCAAGGAGCGGCCGATCAGCCGCTGGATCTCCAGCGTGCGTCCGCCCTGCTTGCCGGCCGATGCCTCGCGGCGCATGCGCTCGCCGGTCGAACGCGGCAGCATGCCGTATTCGGCCGTGACCCAGCCCTTGCCGGAATTGCGCATCCAGCCCGGCACCTTCTCCTCGAGGCTCGCCGTGCACAGCACATGCGTGTCGCCGAACTTGACCAGGCACGAGCCTTCGGCGTGCTTGGACACGTTGCGCTCGAAGGAGATGGCGCGCATTTCGTCGAACTGGCGTTTGGAGGGGCGCATGCGGGTTCTTTCTCAGGAATTTGGCAGATGTCGCCGGCTTGTAGCCCCATGCCCACGGGAGCGCAAAGGAAAACCGGCAAGCCGGACCATGGTTGTGTTCGGGCCGGCGCTGTCTATATCATTCGAGGCGGAGACCAAGAAGAAGATGACCAAAGCGGTTACCGACCCCAGCCTGCAGTCCCTCGACATGCGCTCGCGCGACATCTTCCGGCGCATCGTCGAATCCTACCTGCGCGACGGCGAGCCGATGGGCTCGCGCAACCTGTCGCGCATGCTGCCCTCGTCGCTGTCGCCGGCCACCGTGCGCAACGTCATGAGCGACCTCGAACATCTTGGCCTCGTCTATGCGCCGCACATCTCCGCCGGCCGCCTGCCGACGCAGAAGGGCCTCAGGTTCTTCGTCGACGCCTTCATGGAACTGGGCGACCTCTCCGACGAGGAACGCCGCACCATCGACGCCCAGGTCAAGGCCTCGGGCGACGGCGCCTCGCTCGAGCACATGCTGACCGAGGCGAGCCAGATGCTGTCGGGCCTGTCGCGCGGCGCGGGCCTCGTGCTCGCCACCAAGAACGAGGTGCCGCTCAAGCACATCGAGTTCATCCAGCTGGAGCCGTCGCGGGCGCTCGTGGTGCTGGTGTCGCAGAACGGCGACGTCGAGAACCGCGTCGTCGAGCTGCCGCTGGGGGTCACGCTGTCCCAGCTGCAGGAGGCCACCAACTTCCTCAACGCCCATATCCGCGGCCGCACGCTGGCCGAGGCGCGCACCGAGATCGCCCGCCTCAAGGACGAGACCAAGGCAGCGCTCGACACGCTGTCGCAGCAGCTGGTCGAGAAGGGCCTCGCCGTCTGGGCCGGGGCCGACAGCGGCCTGCCGGCCCGCCTCATCGTGCGCGGCCGCGCCAACCTGCTGGAAAACGTCACCGCCCAGGCCGACATCGAGCTGCTCAAGCACCTGTTCGAGGACATGGAGACGCAGGACGGGCTGATCCAGCTGCTCGACCTCGCCGAGGAGGGCTCCGGCGTGCGCATCTTCATCGGCTCGGAAAACCGGCTGTTCTCGCTTTCGGGCTCGTCGCTGGTGGTGGCACCCTATCGCGACAAGGACGCCCGCGTCGTCGGCGCGCTCGGCGTCATCGGCCCGACCCGGCTCAACTATGCGCGCATCGTGCCGATGGTGGACTATACGGCGCAGCTTATTTCGCGCATGCTGCGATAGCCGCACAGCCAGGGGAGACCCAGATGGCGCTCGAACAGATCAAGGCCCAGATCGCGGTCCTGTTTCAGGAAATGGTCAACCAGCCCGAGGACGCCCACGAGCTGCAGGAGCAGATCCGCGAGAAGCTCGCCGAGCTGCGCGCGCAAGGCCTGCCGCTGCCGCAGGACCTGGTCGAACTCGAACGGCGCCTCGACGCCGACCTTTCATAGCCGCCGCTGCTTCGCTTCATGAAGCGCCGGGCTCGACCCGGCGCAAGATCATGCTTCGACGCGGGTCCAGTCAGCCGAACTTGCGCTGGGCATCGAGCGCGAGCCCCATCCCGACGCTGCCGAAGGCATCGCCCTGCACCACCTTGGCGCCGGGGACGAGCTCGAGGATGCTCTGGCGTGCCAGCGGGATGGCGGTCGAGCCACCCGTCAGGAACACGGCGGTGATGTCCTCGGCGCGCACGCCGGCCTCGGTCAGCGTGTCGGCGACGGTGGCGGTGACACGGCCGACCTCGGTGCGGATCGTGTCTTCCAGCTGCCCGCGGGTGAAGGAAGCGGAGAAATGCGCAGCCGGCAGGTCGACCTCGACGGTGGCGCGGTCGGCGTCGGTGAGCTCGATCTTGGCCTTTTCGACCCGGGTCGCGAGCGCGTGGCCGAAACGCTGCTCGACCACCTCGATCATGCGGTCGACCAGGTCGGGCCGGGCCGCCTCGAAGCGGATCTGGCGCAGGTCGAGCTTGGCCTTGGGGGTATAGAGCAGGTTGATGCGCTGCCACGTTGCCAGGTCGATGAAGTAGCCGGCCGGCAGGTTGCGCTTGCCGTCCTTGGTCGGCGTCAGATAGCCGAGCTCGGGCATGACATGGGCGATCGAGAGCAAGCGGTCGAAATCGGTGCCGCCGATGTGGACGCCGCGGTTGGCGAGGATGTCGGCCTTGCGTTCGGGGGCGGCCGCGCGCTCGGGCGAGACGCGGACGATGGAGAAGTCGGAGGTGCCGCCGCCCATGTCGACGATGAGCGCCAGTTCCTCGCCGGCAACCGTGCGCTCGTAGTCGAGGGCGGCAGCGATGGGTTCGAACTGGAAGTCGATGTGCTTGAAGCCCTGCTTGCGGGCGGCCTTTTCGAGCTCGCCCTGAGCTTCGGCATCGGCCTTGGCGTCCTCGTCGACGAACTGGACCGGACGGCCGAGCACGACGTTTTCGACCGCTTCGCCAACATGGCCTTCGAGCTTGTCCTTGAGGTGGCCGACGAACATGCCGATGATGTCGGTGAAGGCGATCTGCCTGGCCTTGATGCGCGTCTTCTCGTGCACCAGGGACGAGCCGAGAACGCTCTTCAGGGCGCGCATCAGGCGGCCCTCGGCGCCATCGGTGTACTCGCCGATGGCGCGGCGGCCCATGGCGGTGTTGTCGTCCTCGAAGTTGAAAAAGATGGCCGACGGCAGGGTGACGCTCTCGCCCTCCAGCGCAACGAGGCGCGGCCGGCCGTTCTCGATGACGCCGACGGTGGAATTGGAAGTGCCGAAGTCTATGCCGCCGTAAGCCGGTCGCATCTGAATATCCTGAATCTTGCTGCGTGAACGGGCGGCCTGAGCAATGAGGCCGCAGCGGGACCGTGCGCGTACACGAGCAGGCATGACATGTCGATGACCGAAACGGCGATTTCGGCAAAATGTGATCGCTGGCCCAAGCGACGCGACATTTGCTGGAAACGGCATTTGTGCCATAGAGCCGGCGATCAACCGACAATCAGGCTGTTCCGATGACGCTTGCAGGATTTCTCGCCTATAGCGGCGCGCTCGCCATTGCCGCGGCCATACCGGGCCCCGGCGTGACCGCACTCGTGGCGCGGGCGCTCGGCTCGGGCTTCCGCTCGTCGCTCGCCATGTCGCTCGGGCTGGTGCTGGGCGACCTGACCTATCTCACCGCCGTGGTGTTGGGGCTCGCCATGGTGGCGCAGACCTTCGGCATGGTGTTCCTGGCGATCAAGTGGCTCGGCGTCGCCTACCTCGCCTGGCTCGCCTGGAGCTTCTGGACCAGCGGCATCACGCCCGAGACGATCGAGGCGAAGAAGGGCAAGGACGGCTTCCTCCCCAGCCTGCTGGCCGGGCTGACGCTGACGCTCGGCAACCCCAAGACGATGATCTTCTACCTGGCGATCACACCGACGGTGATCGACCTGAGGTCGGTGACGCTGGCCGACTACGGTGTCCTCGTGGCGATCACCGTCGTGGTGCTGCTGCTGGTGCTGGTGCCCTATCTGGCGCTGGCCTCGCAGGCGCGCTGGTTCCTGAAGACGCCCAGGGCGCTGAAGGCGCTGAACCGCACCGCGGCCGCCTTCATGGTGGGTGCGGCGGCAGCGATCGCCGCCCGCCAGTAAGGGTGTTCCGAGAATCTCATTCCAATGACGGCGCATTGGCGGAAACGCATTTCCGTGCAATGCCGCTAATCAGGATGCGACCCACTCGGAATCTGCCCGGCGACACCCTATCTTCGTCGCCGGCAATGCGTCATCCAGGCAGGGAGCGAACCGTATGAACAAGCCCGTCACCCCCACGCGCGTACCCGGCCGCGGGCGCATCTACGGTTCGATCACCGAGACGATCGGCGACACGCCGCTGGTCAGGCTCGACAAGTTCGCCAAGGAACGGGGCGTGGCGGCGAACCTGCTCGCCAAGCTCGAATTCTTCAACCCCATCGCCAGCGTCAAGGACCGCATCGGCGTGGCGATGGTCGAGGCGCTGGAGGCATCGGGCCGGATCACGCCCGGCAAGAGCACGCTGATCGAGCCGACCTCGGGCAATACCGGCATCGCGCTCGCCTTCGCCGCGGCGGCCAAGGGCTACAAGCTGATCCTGACCATGCCGGAGACCATGTCGATCGAGCGCCGCAAGATGCTGGCGCTGCTCGGCGCCGAACTGGTGCTGACCGAAGGCGCAAAGGGCATGAAAGGCGCCATCGCCAAGGCGGAGGAACTGGTGCAGACCATCCCCAACGCCGTCATCCCGCAGCAGTTCGAGAACCCGGCCAACCCGGAAATCCACCGCCAGACCACGGCCGAGGAGATCTGGAACGACACGCAGGGCGAGATCGACATCCTCGTCGCCGGCATCGGCACCGGCGGCACCATCACCGGCGTCGGCCAGGTGATCAAGGGCCGCAAGCCGTCGCTGCATGTGGTGGCGGTGGAACCGGAGGGTTCGCCGGTGCTTTCGGGCGGCCAACCGGGCCCGCACAAGATCCAGGGCATCGGCGCCGGCTTCGCGCCAAAGGTGCTGGACACCACGATCTACGACGAGATCGTCAAGGTCTCCAACGAGGAGGCCGTGGCAAACGCCCGGCTGGTGGCGCGGCTGGAAGGCGTGCCGGTCGGCATCTCCTCGGGTGCGGCGCTGCAGGCGGCGGTGGTCGTCGGCTCGCGGCCGGAGAACGCCGGCAAGAACATCGTGGTGGTGATCCCCTCCTTCGCCGAGCGCTACCTGTCGACGGTGCTGTTCGAGGGACTGGGCGGGTAGGCCAACTCCAGCACCTGCCGCCGCCCCGAGCGCCCTGCCGGCCGGCAGGGCATGTCTTACGGCTAGGCAGGAGGCAGCGATGAACGACACCTACCGCACGCTGCTGGTGAGCGTCACCGGGCGCGTGCAGGGCGTCAGCTTCAGGGTCTGGACGCTGCGGGAAGCGCAGCGGCTCGGCCTGCGCGGCTGGGTGCGCAACGAGCGCGACGGCTCGGTGCGGGCGCTGATCTCAGGCCCGGACAAGGCGGTCGAGGCGATGCTTGAGGCGTTGTGGGTCGGGCCGCGCGGCGCCGCGGTGACGAACGTCGTTGCCGAAGCGGCCGAGCAGCGGGACGTGCCGCCGGGCTTCGACATCACCGGCTGACGGCCCGCCGCATGGTGAGCCGCGCCGGTCCGTTACCTCACGGCTTCGGGAAAGGCTCGACGGTGCCCTTGAGCTTGATGGTGATCGGCTGGCCGAAGCGGTCCTTGGACTTGCCGGCCGGCACGCGGATCCAGCCCTCGCTGACGCAATATTCGCTGACATCCTCGCGCTCGCGGCCGTTGAACAGGATGCCGACGCCGCGCTCCAGCGCCTCGCCGTCGAAGAAGGGGCTGCGCGGGTCGATGCTCAGCCGGTCGGGAAGGGTCATTGCTCTCTCCAGGAGTTCGGGCGTCCTTGCGCGACGCGAAACGCGATTGCCCGCGCCGCGGGCGTTGCGAGGCCTGTTAAGGGCATTGGCGTCCAGCGTAAAGGCCCTGCCGCATCGGCCCGAAAATCGGCACCGATTTTCGCAAAGCACGATGCGCAGGTTCAAGGAGCTGGAGCGTCCCTGCGCGTCCAATCGGGGGCGCGGCGCTCCATGCTCAGTTGCGCCCCTGGAATGCGTTCTCGACATGCACCGGCCAGCGCCGGGGCAGCACCGCCACCATGTCGAAGCGTACCGAGAGCTTTCCGTAGTCGGGCTGGCGCGCCAGCCAGAGATCGGCCGCCGCCTCGATGCGCCGCTCCGAGCCATAAGCCAGCGCGTCCATCGCCTCGAGCAGCGTTTTCCGCGACTTGACCTCGACGATCAGCACCAGGTTGCCGCGCCTCGCGATCAGGTCGATCTCGCCGAGCTTCGTCCTGTAGCGCCGGGCGACGATCCGAAAACCCTTGAGCATGAGGGCAAGGGCGGCGAGCCATTCGCCGCGGTGGCCGCGGCTGTGCGCCTTCTGCCGGGCGAGCCGGTCAGTCACCCGCCCCTTCCTTGAGTTCGAGCAGGCGGCGGTAGAGCGCAGGCTTCTGCCGGCCGGTCATGCGCGCGGCTTCCGCCGCCGCCTTCGATGCCGGCATCTCCCTGGCCAGCGACACCAAGAGCTTGTCGATGTCCTCGACCGTTTCGGTGCGCGCCTCGGGCGGGGCGACGCAGATGACGATCTCGCCCTTCGGCGTGTCGGCCTCGGCATAATGCGCGGCGAGTTCGGCCAGCGTGCCGGTGCGGATCTCCTCGAAGGCCTTGGTGAGCTCGCGGCCGATCGCCGCCCGCCGGTCGCCCAGCACGTCGGCCATGGCCTCAAGCGTGTCGGCCAGCCGGCGCGGCGATTCGAACAGGATCAGCGTGCCGGGCACGGCCTTCAGCTCTTCCAGCCGCGACCGCTTCTGCCCGTCCTTGACCGGCGGGAAGCCGGCGAAGAAGAACGCGTCGGACGGCAGCCCGGACGCGGTCAGCGCGGCGAGCACGGCGGACGCGCCGGGGATGGGCACGACGCGGATGCCGTGCGCCTGCGCCTGCTCGACCAGACGGAAGCCGGGGTCGGAGACCAGCGGCGTGCCTGCGTCCGAGACCAGCGCCACGCTCCTGCCGCTCTCCAGCGCCTCGATCAGCCGCGGCCCGGCCTCGGCCGCATTGTGCTCGTGATAGGCGGTCGGCCGCTGGCGGATGCCGTAGCGGTCGAGCAGCACGCGGGTGACGCGCGTGTCCTCGCAGGCGACGTGATCGGCACCCGCAAGCGTTTCCAGCGCGCGCAGGGTGATGTCGCCGAGATTGCCGATCGGAGTGGCGACCAGATAGAGCGCCGGATCGAGCGGCCGCGCCGCGATCTCGGTCTGCCCGACCACATAAACCCGCCTTTTTTCGCCTGTCTGCACCGAGCCCCGCTTGCCGTCCGATTCAGGGTGACGGCCCTTGGCTTCTGTTTGGCACGGCGAGCGCCGGCTTGCAAAAGGTTGTGATCGGCTCCGCCATGGCTTTGCCATAGTGCGGGACGGTAATCGCGGCCGCGGATCGGCATAGCGATTCGCTAACAAAGGCAAAAGCACCAGCCATGCCCCATCGCTTCGACGCCTTCATCTCCCGCATCGACGCCGCCACCAAGGCGGTTCCCCCCTCAGGCCTTGTAGGCGACCAGCACCGCCCCCGCCGCGATCAGCGCGACGCCGAGCCAGTTCGCCGGGCCAAGACGCTCGCCCAGAAAGACGGCGCCAAACACCGCGACAAGAACGACGCTTAGCTTGTCGATCGGCGCCACCTGCGCGGCGTTGCCCAGTTTCAGGGCGCGGAAATAGCACAGCCACGAAGCGCCCGTGGCGAGACCCGAGAGAGCCAGGAAGGCATAGGTCTTCCCCGAAATCGTGCCCAGCGCCTGCGCCTGCCCGGTCGCGGTCACGATCCCCGCCAGGACCAGAAGGATGACCACGGTCCTGATCAGCGTGGCGAAATCGGAATTGACGTTCTCGACGCCGACCTTGGCGAAGATCGCCGTCAGCGCCGCGAAGACGGCGGACAGCACCGCCCAGAACTGCCAGGATTCGAGGGGCATGTCTGGCTCCGTGGAATGGTCTAGCTGGCCATTGGATGGCTGCCCGGTCATCTCTATGCCAACAACCGAAAGACCAGTTGGACGGAAACAAGCATGCCGGATCGCCGCGACCAGAATTATTCCATATCCGATCTTCGCGACAGGCCGGAATTTGCTTCGACGGTGGCCGAACGCGTCTGGAACGCCTGGTGGCGCGACCAGGGGGTCGGGCTCGATCACCTGCAAGGGCTGGTCGACGAGAGCTTGACGCCCGCCGGCCGCCCGATGGCGCTCGTCGCCCATGACGGCGACACCTTCCTCGGCACCGCCCATTTGATCGACGACGACCTCGAGGCCCGCCCGCAATACGCGCCCTGGGTGGCGGCCGTCTGGGTCGACGAGGCGGCGCGCAAGGCCGGTATCGGTTCGGCCCTGGTCCGGGCCGCAGCCGAGACTGCGTTCGGGCAGGGCTTCGAGACAGTCTATCTCTGCGCCGAGCCGGCCAAGGCCGGCTTCTATGAAGGGCTCGGCTGGCGGCGCATCGAAAGGGATGTCGACGGCCTCGACGTCTTTTCGCTGTCGAAGCCGTCGTGAGGGCAATCAGCCCAGCAGCGCCCGCTGCCGCTTCTCGCCGCCGGCCTTGCGCCAGGCGTTGAAGCGGTGGGTGGCGGCGGCAAACGAGATCTTCATGGCGCGCGACACCGAATAGCGCGACTTGCCCTCGTCGAACATGCGGTAGCAGCACTCGACCCCCTGCTCGGTCAGCTTGCCGTCGGTGGCCTTGTTGAGCGGGTTGTCAGGATCGAATTTCTCCGGCGCCGGCTCCAGCATCTTCCTGAGGCGCTGCAGGTCGGCCTCGAGGCTGGCGATCAGCTCGAGCACGGGCTTGGGGTCGATGCGATGGGCTTGCTGCCTGGCCGCCATGGGAAACCTCTCTCCATATAGTAAGGTTAGCCTATATAGGCGTAGGTGAGGCTATAACAAGCCTTTGCGTTGCCGAGCTGGACCATGAAGCGGAAAATTGTTGCGCCGCTGGCGCATTGACCGCCCGTCTTGCTCGACCTAGTTTAGAATAATTCTAAACTAAGGAATCAGCATGCTTTCCCGTGTCTTCGGCTTCGGCCGCCGCGCCTTCGATTCCCTTTCCGAGCAGGAGATCCTGGCGCTCGCCATTTCGTCGGAGGAGGACGACGCCCGCATCTACCGCGCCTATGCCGACGGCTTACGCGACGAGTTTGCGCAATCGGCCAAGATGTTCGACGCCATGGCCGAGGAGGAGGACGGCCACCGCGCCGCGCTGATCGAGCTGCACCGCAAACGCTTCGGCGAGCGCATCCCGCTGATCCGGCGCGAGCATGTGCGCGGCTACTACGAGCGCAAGCCCGACTGGCTGGTGCGCCCGCTCGGCATCGACAAGGTGCGCGACCAGGCCGAGGAGATGGAGCGGCAGGCCCACCGCTTCTACATAGAGGCGGCGAAGCGCACGTCGGACGCCTCCACCCGCAAGCTGCTGGGCGACCTGGCGGCGGCCGAGCAGGGCCATGAATCGCTCGCCCATCGCCTCGGCCTCAAGCACGTCCCCGAGGACGTCAGGGAAGAGGAGCGGACAGGCGAGCGGCGGCAGTTCATCCTGACCTATGTGCAGCCCGGCCTCGCCGGCCTCATGGACGGGTCGGTGTCGACGCTGGCGCCGATCTTCGCCGCAGCCTTCGCCACGCAGGACACCTGGCAGACCTTCCTGGTCGGCCTGTCGGCTTCCGTCGGCGCCGGCATCTCGATGGGCTTCACCGAAGCCGCCCATGACGACGGCAAGCTGTCCGGGCGCGGCTCACCGATCAAGCGCGGCCTCGCCTCCGGCATCATGACCGCGATCGGCGGCCTCGGCCACGCGCTGCCCTACCTCATCCCGCATTTCTGGACGGCGACGACCGTGGCCGCAGCCGTGGTTTTCGTGGAGCTCTGGGCGATCGCCTTCATCCAGAACCGCTACATGGAGACGCCGTTCCTGCGCGCCGCCTTCCAGGTGGTGCTCGGCGGCGGGCTGGTCCTTGCGGCGGGCGTTTTGATCGGCAACGCGTGAACCATGGTGCTGCCCCTCACCCTTACCCTCTCCCCGTGATCCTTCGACAAGCTCAGGACGGGGAGAGGGGGCGTCGGCGTTGCGACCAGCCTCCTTCTCCGCCTGCAGGGCGAGGTCCCGACAACGGACACCCCGCGCCTGCTCGAAACGCTTCGACCGGCATCGAAGCATCCGCCGTCGTCGATATGGCAGACTGAGGCAGGTTCAGCGCCAGAACGGCCGCGCGCATTCGCGCTCGACGTCGCGGCGGGTGAGCCCGATGTCTTCGAGCGCCTTGTCGTCCAGGTCGGAAAGATGGAGCCGCTGCAGGTGCCGGTCGTAGCAACGCATAAGCAACCGAAGTACCGGGAACCTCCGGCCGGCCGGCTGTTGCCTTGCCGCGGCGATGTCGAAGTCCGTGGTCATGGCGATCTCCCTTCTGTTGCCAGAATACGGATTGCCCGACGACAATGCTTCGACTAGCATCGAATGATGCTCGCCCAGGGTCAAAGGCCACCAGGAGCCGGAGGTCGCCATGAAGGAAGGTCCCGACATCGCCCGCATCGCCAGCCTGGTCGGCGATCCCGCCCGCGCCAACATGCTGATGGCGCTGATGGACGGCGGCGCGCTCACCGCCAGCGAGCTGGCGCTCGAGGCCGGCGTCGGCCTGCCGACGGCGAGCTCGCACCTGGCAAAGCTGATGGACGGCAGGCTGCTCAAGGTGGCGAGCCAGGGCCGGCACCGCTACTACGCGCTGGCCGGCACCGAGGTCGCGACGATGATCGAGGCGATCAGCGGCGTGGCCGCCGGTTCCGGGCCGCAACGCGCGCGGCCGGGACCGCGCGACAAGTCGATGCGCGAGGCACGCGTCTGCTATGACCACCTCGCCGGCGAGCACGCGGTTGCGATGTTCGACCGCTTCATCGCCGAAGAGATCATCCTGAACCACGATGACGAGGCCCGCCTCGGGCCGGCCGGGGCGTCCTTCTTCGCCGCCATCGGCATCGACACCGCAAACCTCGGCAGCTCGCGCCGGCCGATGTGCCGCGCCTGCCTCGACTGGAGCGTGCGCCGTTCGCACCTGGCCGGTTCGCTGGGTGCAGCCATCCTCGACAAGATCGTCGCCGAGAGATGGGCGCGCCGGCCGGCCGGCAGCCGGGTCGTCGAATTCACGCCGCCCGGCCGCAAGGCGTTCGAGAAGACCTTCCTCGGCTAGAACCTTCCACGGCCCAGACGGGCCTCGCGGAAGTGCTGCGAATACGCCTCTGTTTGTAACCGGCGCCCGAAACCTGTGGATAGTTTCGCGGCAATCGGCGGTTACTTGTGTGGTCGAAAAGGCACATCTTAACCATTGCCGCCCGATCCGGCCTAAATGCCCAGAAAAGAACGCAATTCAGCCCCGATCGGGCGCATTTTCACACGAAGATTAACATCGCGTTCACCGAAGATTCACGACCGACGGCTATGATCGCTTCCACATTCGGAACGGGCTTCCGAAGGGACAGGGATAAGAACAATGGCTATCTGGAACCAACTCTCTCACGCCGCCGTGGCGTTTCGCGAATTCATCGCTCCAACCTACCGCCCCGAGCGCCACTACATGCGCGGCCCGGGACCGGCCTGCGCGCGCCGCGCCCACCAGCTCAAGACCCGCGTGACGATTCACTGATCATGACCGTTACCGGACGTCACGACAGCCGCATCGCGCGGCCGGCCAGCGACCACCGCAGCACCACCCTGCGCGGCGAACGCCGGGCTGCAGCCTCCCGCCTGTAAGGCACACGCCTGCCAGGCGGCGCAAGCCCGGCACACCACGCTCCTCCACAAGCAGCCGCATCAACGCGCCGAGGGCCTAGCCGCCTTCGGCCGGGCAACGCATTTGGCGCGCCTCAACGGGGCGCGCCTGGTCGGGCGCTGCCCGACCTCACCACAGTTCGTGGCGGACGTTCAGGTCCTTGATCACCGGCACGTCCTTCAGCATCGCGCACAGCCGGGCGATGTTGGGCCAGGCGGCATCCGCCTTGCCGGCTTCGGGGAGCCAGTAGACCAGCATCAGCAGATAGACGTCGGCGACCGACATGCGCTCGCCCGCGAGCCAGCGACGGCCTGCAAGCGCTTGCTCGACGATGCCGAAGCCACGGTCCAGTTCCGCGATGGCGGCGGCCCTGACCGCACCGGCGCCCGCGGCGTCGGCGGTATAGCGCGACGCGTAGTAGATACGCAGGATCGCCGGGTAGACCACCGATGTCATGAACGCCATCCAGCGCAGGAAATCGGCACGCCCGATGCCGTCGGAGGCCGGCGCCAGCCGCGCATAGGGATAGCGCTCGGCGATCAGCTGGCAGATGGCGGCCGACTCCGTCATCGCCTCGCCATCCGGCAGCACCAGCGCCGGCACCTGGCGGAGCGGACTGATCTCTCGGAAGAGTAAATCGGGATCGGCACCCTTGGCGACATCGATGCGTTCGAACGGCGCGCCCGCCAGTTCCAGCGCCGCCTCGACCACGAACCCGCCGCTGCCGGCGCGGGTGTAGAGCTTGTACATGTTCATCCCCCCTGAATTTGAAGCGGGGGATTTGACATGCGCCGGGCCGACTTCTCAAGCATCTCGGCCCCCGCCAGCACGGGATTTTCGCCAGACCAGCGGCGCCCTTCCGCCGCCATCTTGCAAAAATTTCCGTCAGCATGTCGAAATCCCCCGGGCGTCGACGACATTCGTTCGGCCGCGACGACGCGGCCCTGGCAAACACAGGAGACCACCATGCAATACGTGCTTCTCATCCATGCCGAAGAAGTGCCGGGCGACATTCCCTCCCCTGAAGTGGCAAAGCAGATGAGCGCTCCCTACGCCGCCTACAACGAGGCGCTGATCAAGGCCGGCGCGCTCGTGTCCGGCGAGCGGCTGCAGCCGACGTCCAACGCGACCATCGTGCGCGTGCGCGACGGCAAGACGCAGGTGCTCGACGGCCCCTTCGCCGCGACCAAGGAGCAACTCGGCGGCTTCTACGTCATCGAGGCGCCCGACCTCGACGCCGCGCTCAACTGGGCGGCGCGCTGCCCTACCGCCAGCAACGGCACCATCGAGGTGCGGCCGGTCTGGCCGACCCGCTAGCCATGCCGGAGGCGGCGGACGAGGCCCGGGCGGCGGCGGAAGCGGCCGCCCGCCGGAGCTACGGCAAGCTGGTCGCCTTCCTTGCCGCGCGCTCGCGCGACGTGGCCGGTGCCGAGGACGCGCTGGCCGACGCCTTTGCCGCAGCACTCGCCAGCTGGCCGGAGACGGGCGTTCCCGCCCGTCCGGAAGCGTGGCTGCTCAGCGTCGCGCGCCGCCGCGCGGCCGACCAGCACCGCCGCCGCGCCACGCGCCAGGCGGCCCTGCCGCACCTCAGGCTGATGAGCGAGGAAACGGAGGCGGAGACCGTGCATGACGACCTGCCCGACGAGCGCCTGGGCCTGATCTTCGCCTGCGCCCACCCCGCCCTCGACCCGGGCGTGCGGGCGCCGCTGATCCTGCAGACCCTGCTCGGCTTCGACGCGGCCACCATCGCCTCCGCCTTCCTGGTCTCGCCGGCCGCCATGGGGCAGCGGCTGGTGCGCGCCAAGGCGCGCATCCGCCAAGCCGGCATTCCCTTCCGCATTCCCGACAGGACGGAACTCGGCGAGCGGCTGCAGGCGGTGCTGGAGGCGATCTATGCCGCCTTCTCCGAAGGCTGGGGCGACGCCGCCGGCTCGGAATCGCGCCGCCGCAACCTCGCCTCCGAGGCGATCTGGCTCGGCCGGCTGGTGGTGCGGCTGATGCCGGACGAGCCGGAGGCGCTCGGCCTGCTGGCGCTGATGCTGCACGCCGAGGCACGCCGCGAGGCGAGGCGCGACGCCGCCGGCGAATTCGTGCCGCTGAGCCAGCAGGACACGCGCCTCTGGGATGCCGACCTTGCCGGCGAGGCCGACGCCCTCATCATGCGCGCCGGCCCATTCGCCGCGCTTGGCCGCTACCAGATCGAGGCGGCGATCCAGTCGGCGCATGCGGCTCGGCGCTTCACCGGCTGCACCGACTGGCCGGCGATCGCCACCCTCTATGCCGCGATCCTGGCGATCTCGGCGTCGCCGGTCGCCGCGGTCAACCACGCGGTCGCCGTCGCCTATGCCGGGCGGCCGGCCGAGGGCCTGCGGCTGCTCGATGCGATCGGCGACACGAGGCTCGACACATACCAGCCCTACTGGGCGGCGCGGGCCGAGCTTTTGTCGCTCACCGGCGACGCCGAACTGGCCCGCAAGGCCTATCTGGTCGCCATCGGGCTCGAGACCGACCCCGCCGTCCGTCGCTTCCTGGAAAAGCGGCGGGAAGCGCTGGCGCCGGGACAGCCGGGCGGCTGAGTTGGCCGGCTGCGGCGACCGACTTTCAGGCTCAGCGCCGCGTCACCCGCATCGGCAGGCCGCCCTGCGGCTGGGTGGTGAGCTTCTGCACCGGCCAGGGCTTGGTTTCGGGCAGCACGTCGAAACGGTAGCGCGACAGCATGACGGCGAGCGCGATGATCGCCTCCTGCATGGCGAAGCTCGCGCCGATGCAGACGCGCGGACCGGCGCCGAAAGGCAGGTACTGGTAGCGGTCGATCCTGTCCCTGTTCTCGGGGTGGAAGCGCTCGGGCATGAAGGCTTCCGGCTTGTCCCAGAGCTTGCGGTGGCGATGGACAGTCCAGGGCATGACCAGCACCTGGGCTTTCCGCGGGATCTTCAGCCCCTTGTACTCGTCGTCGGCGATCGGCTCGCGGTTGATCGACGGCGCCGGCGGATAGAGCCGGAGCGCCTCTTCGAAGGCGGCGCGGGTGAGCGGCATGGCGTCGAGCCATTTCACCGGGTCGGGCTCTCGCGCCAGCACCGCGTCGACCTCGCGCTCGATGCGCTCGCGCTCCCAGGTGGCCTCGGCGAGGCAGTAGATGGTCCAGCCGAGCGCGCGGGCCGTGGTCTCGTGGCCGGCGCCGATGAAGGTGATGATGTTGTCCTCGATCTCCTGGCGCGAGAGGCCATCGGGGCCTTCAGCGCGGAGCAAGAGGGTCAAAAAATCCTGCGGCGCGCCGGCGGGATCGCGGGCCAGCCTGTCGCTGCGCATCGCCACCGTATCGGTGACGATCTTGCGGAAGTAGGCCATGGTCTTGCGGCCGCGGATGCGGGTGATGCGCGGCAGCCATTCGGGCGCGCGCAGCAGGTCGAGCGGGTCGACGCGGCCCATGGTCTCGAACAACCGGTCGATCTCGTGGCCGAAGCTGCCCGCCTCGCCGGCGATCTCGCCGGAGAACAGCGTCTCGGCGAGGACCTCGTAGGTGAGCAAGGTCATGTCCTGGGCGACATCGACCGGGCCGGCGGCATCGTCGTAGCGTTTGACGAAGTCGAGCGTGCGGGCAAGCATCGGCCGGGCGAAGCCGAAGATGTTGCGCGGGGTGAAGACCGGCGCCATGGCCTTGCGCGAGCGCTTCCAGACGTCGCCCTCGGCGGTCAGCAGCCCGTCGCGCAGGATCGGGCGCAGGATCATCTGGCGGACGGTCGCCATCTTGTAGTTTTTGGCGTTGTCGACCAGCACGTGGCGGATGAGGCCGGGATCGTTGGCGATGACCAGCGGCCCGCCGATGCCCGACACCGAGATCCAGGGTTCGTTGTAGGAGGGCTCGCCCCACAGCTCGAGCGGATTTCGGTAGACGATGCGCATCATCTCCAGCGTCGACGGCGGCGTGGTGCGCGGCACGGGCGCTGGCGGCACGAAGGGGGCTGGATTGGTGTCCATGGACGGCTCCGCTGGTTCCTACAATGTAGTTACGCGACAAGCGGGCGTCCATGCGGCCGAACGGCGCTCAGGCGCTCCAGCCGAGCTGGCGGGCCTGGTGGCCGCTGTCGCGGATGCCCCAGCGCTGGGTGATGCGGCCGCCGACGACGGTGAACCATTCGATCGCCGTCAGCTCGAAGCTCCTGCCGGTGGCCGGCATGCCGCGAAAGGGGAGCACCGCCTTGCCGGTCTCGCGGAAACGGACGACGACGTTGTCGCCTTCCTCGGCCATGTCGAGGACATCGAGGCGCATCGCCAGGCACTCGTGCAGCTCGCGCCAGATCGGTAGCGCAAAGTCGAGCGTGCCGTGACCGAGCACCCCGTGGATAACGGCGTCGGGCGCGAACAGGGAGGCGAGGGCAGAAAAATCGCTGGCGTTCATCGCCTCGACATAGGCGCGCACGACGGTCTTGGCGGGGGTCTGGCTCAGCATGCGACGGGCTCCATGAGAGGATGGCAGGGGCGCATTGCGGCGCCCGAGATCGTGCGGGTTCGGGCCGGTCTATCGCGACTGTGCGCCGCCGGGCAGTGCGCCACTTGCAGAACGGTTCTGCGAAAGTGCAGAATGCGGCGATGTTCGACTGGAACGACCTGCGCTACCTGATCGCCACCGCCCGCCACGGATCGACGCTGAAGGCGGCGGGCGCGCTCGGCGTCAACCAGACGACCGTAGCCCGGCGGATCAAGGTGCTGGAGGACGCGCTCGGCATCGAGCTGTTCCACCGCCGGCAGACCGGCTACGTGGCGACGGAGGAAGGGCGCGCCGTGCTCGACCTCGCCAGGGCGACGGAGGAGGCGGTCGCGCGGCTCGAAGAGAAGGTCGCGGCGCGCAAGCGGGCATTGTCGGGCAAGATCAGGATCACGGGAACGGAACTGGCGGCGCGCCTGCTGCTGGCGCCCGCCATGTCCAGGCTGCGGACGGCCTTTCCCGAGATCGCCACCGAGATCATTTCCACGGACGACAGGCTCGACCTCGGCAAGGGCGAGGCCGACATCGCCCTGCGCGCCGGCGGTGCCGGAGAGCGCGACGACATCGTGCGGCGCAGGCTGCCGGACTCGGTGTGGGCGATCTACATGGCGCGGTCGCTGGCCGAGACCTTGGGCATGCCCGAAAACGACGCGGCGATCGCCCGCTTCCCCGTCATCGCCGGCGAAGGCGCCATTGCCGCCGCCGGGCCGGTGGCGCTGCTGGAAAAGCGAGCCGATCCGGCGCGGATCGCGCTGCGCTCCAACTCGCTGCCGGGACTGCTTGCCGCGGCCGAAGCGGGGCTCGGGCTCGCCGCCCTGCCCGCGATTGCCGCGCATGGATCGACCTTGCTGGTGCGGTGCGACGCGCTCGGCAGCTTCCCCAGCCCGTTCTGGCTGTGCTGGCACGAGAGCCGGCGCAACGACCCGCTGATCCGCGGCGTGGCCGATTTTCTCGCGACCGAGATCGCCGGGAAGAAGGCGCTGATTACCGGCCAGATTACCGGAATGTGATCCAGTTACCGAAAGGTGCCTTCTTGCAACTGGAGGGTCCGGGCGACTATGTCTCGCCGGTCACCATTGGATACCTGCCCACCAAGGACTGAAATCTTGAAACACCAGCTCAACATCGTCGTGGCCAGCACCCGCCCCGGCCGCGTCGGACCCGTTTTCGCCCGCTGGCTCGATGCCTATGCGCGCGAGCATGGCAAGTTCGAGCCCGTCATCACCGACATCGAGGCCTTCGGCCTGCCGATCTTCGACGAGCCAAGGCACCCGAGGCTCGGCCAGTATGAGAACGAACACACGAAGAAATGGTCCGAGGCGATCAAGGCCGGCGACGCCTTCGTGTTCGTGACGCCGGAATACAACTTCTTCGCAGCGCCCGCACTGGTCAACGCCGTCAACTACCTGGCGCGCGAGTGGAACTACAAGCCGGCCGGCTTCCTGAGCTATGGCGGCGTCTCGGCCGGCCTGCGCGCGGTGCAGTCGGAAAAGATGCTGCTGACGACGCTGAAGATCATGCCGATCCCCGAGGCGATCGCGATTCCCGCCTTCGCACAGCACCTCGACGAGGAGGGCGAGTTCAAGGCCAACGACCTGGTCAAGGACAGCGCCAGGACGATGCTGGACGAACTGCATCGCTGGAGCGAGGCGCTCAGGCCGCTCAGGGCTGCCTGACTGCTCTGCATGACAACGGGGCGACAACCGCCCCGCACCGATCTTGGCTGCCGACAGTCCCGAGTGGCGACGCACATTTCGAAGGCTCGCAACCGCCGCCCGCACAGCGGCGGCGGCTGGCTCGCAAAGCCCGTTATCCCCGCCCAAAACCCCCGTAAAACTTGGAAAAGACACACTTAACCCCTATATCTCGGGGACTAGTGGGCGTGCGATTCGGGGCCGATTCTGCCGCGTCCTCCCGCGGCAGCCAGACGAAAGATTTCCATGAGCGACCAGTCCGAGAACCTTCCCGGCGCGCAGGCCGAGTACGGCGCAGATTCCATCAAGGTTTTGAAGGGCTTGGATGCCGTCCGCAAGCGGCCGGGCATGTATATCGGCGACACCGACGACGGCTCGGGCCTGCACCACATGGTCTACGAGGTGGTGGACAACGCCATCGACGAGGCGCTGGCCGGCCATGCGACGCTGGTGACGGTGACGCTGAACCCGGACGGCTCGTGCACCGTGACCGACAACGGCCGCGGCATCCCGACCGACATCCACCCTTCGGAAGGCGTGTCCGCCGCCGAGGTGATCATGACCCAGCTGCATGCCGGCGGCAAGTTCGACCAGAACTCCTACAAGGTTTCGGGCGGCCTGCACGGCGTCGGCGTGTCGGTGGTCAACGCGCTGTCGGTGTGGCTGAAGCTCAAGATCCGCCGCAAGGGCGAGATCCACGAGATGACCTTCAGCCACGGCAATGCGGTTGCGCCGCTGAAGGTGATCGGCCAGGCCGGCGACGAGACCGGCACGGAAGTGACCTTCCTGCCCTCGTCCGACACCTTCACCATGGTGGAATTCGACTACAACACGCTGGAGCACCGCCTGCGCGAGCTCGCATTCCTGAACTCGGGCGTGCGCATCGTGCTGACCGACAAGCGCCACGCCGACATCAAGAGCCAGGAACTGCTCTATGACGGCGGCCTGATCGAATTCGTGAAGTATCTCGACCGCGCCAAGAAGCCGCTGATCGAAAAGCCGATCGCCATCAAGGCGGAGCGCGACGGCATCACCGTCGAAGTGGCGATGTGGTGGAACGACAGCTACCACGAGAACGTGCTGGCCTTCACCAACAACATCCCGCAGCGCGACGGCGGCACGCATCTCGCCGGTTTCCGTGGCGCGCTGACGCGCCAGGTGACGGGTTATGCCGAAAGCTCCGGCCTGACCAAGAAGGAAAAGGTGACGCTGACCGGCGACGACTGCCGCGAAGGCCTGACCGCCGTTTTGTCGGTCAAGGTGCCGGATCCCAAATTCTCGTCGCAGACCAAGGACAAGCTGGTGTCGTCGGAAGTGCGCCCGGTGGTCGAAAGCCTGGTCAACGAGGCGCTCGGCACCTGGCTGGAAGAGCATCCGGCCGAAGGCAAGACGCTGGTCGGCAAGGTGGTGGAAGCCGCCGCCGCCCGCGAGGCCGCGCGCAAGGCGCGGGAACTCACCCGCCGCAAGGGCGTGCTCGACATTACCTCGCTGCCCGGCAAGCTCGCCGACTGCCAGGAGCGCGATCCGGCAAAATCCGAAATCTTCATCGTCGAGGGCGACTCGGCAGGCGGTTCGGCCAAGAGCGGCCGGTCGCGCCAGAACCAGGCGATCCTGCCGCTGCGCGGCAAGATCCTGAACGTCGAGCGCGCCCGCTTCGACCGCATGCTGTCGTCGGACATGATCGGCACGCTGATCACCGCGCTCGGCACCTCGATCGGCAAGGACGAGTTCAACGCCGACAAGCTGCGCTACCACAAGATCATCATCATGACCGACGCCGACGTCGACGGCGCCCACATCCGCACGCTGCTTTTGACGTTCTTCTTCCGCCAGATGCCGGAGCTGATCGAGCGCGGGCACCTCTACATCGCCCAGCCGCCGCTCTACAAGGTGACGCGCGGCAAGAGCTCGCAGTACCTGAAGGACGAGGGTGCCTTCGAGGAGTATCTGGTCGACGTCGGCCTGGACGAGGCGTCGCTGACACTCGCCAACGGCGAGGTGCGCGTCGGCCAGGACCTGCGCGCGGCGGTGACCGACGCGCTCGGCGTGCGCATGCTCATGGACGGGCTGCACACGCGCTATTCGCGCCCCGTGGTCGAGCAGGCGGCGATCGCCGGCGCGCTCAACCCCGATATCTTCGGCGATCTCGGCCGCGCCAAGAACATGGCCGAAGCCATCGCCAAGCGTCTCGACCTGATCTCCGAGGACATCGAGCGTGGCTGGAGCGGCGAGGTGTCGACCTCCAACGAAGGCCCTGGCGGCTATGTGTTCAAACGCACGCTGCGCGGCGTGACCGAACATGTGCATCTCGACATGGCGCTGATCAACTCGGCCGACGCGCGCGCGCTCGACCGCTACGCGGCCCGCCTCGGCGAGGTCTACAGCCAGCCGCCGGTGCTGCGCCGCAAAGAGAACTCGGAATCAATCGCCGGGCCGCTCGCCTTGCTCGACGCGGTGTTCGCCTCGGGCCGCAAGGGCCTGACCATGCAGCGCTACAAGGGCCTGGGCGAGATGAACGCCGAGCAGCTGTGGGAGACCACGCTCGACCCGAACGTGCGCTCGCTGCTCAAGGTGCAGGTGACGGACGCGACGGATGCCGACTCGCTGTTTGCCCGCCTGATGGGCGACGAGGTGGAGCCGCGCCGCGACTTCATCCAGGAAAACGCACTGAGCGTCGCCAACCTCGACGTCTGATCGCAGCAGATCGAACGCTTGATCCTTCGCCCCCTTCGCAGCCGCGCAGGGGGCGATTGTGTTTCTGGGCGTGCTGTCCGGCTGCCGAGTGCATCCTTCAGGGCTCGCTACGCTCCGGCCTCAATCGGCCTCGCGCAGGCGGTAGCCGACGCCGGTCTCGGTGGTGATGTATTGCGGCTCGTCGGGGGTCTTCTCGATCTTCTGGCGGAGCTGGCGGACGTAGACGCGGAGATACTGCACGTCGGCCGAACCGCCCCAGACATGCTCGAGCAGGAAGCGGTGGGTGAGCACCTTGCCGGCATGCTGCACGAGCGCCCGCAGGATGTCGTATTCCTTGGGCGACAGCTTCACCTCCAGGCCGGCGACCTTGACGATGCGCTTGACCAGGTCGACCGACAGCTCGCCGGTCTGGAACACCGGCTTCTCGCCCTGCTGCTGCAGCCGGTGGCGCAGCGCAGTGCGGATGCGGGCGATGAGCTCGTTCATGCCGAAGGGTTTTGTGACGTAGTCGTCGGCGCCGAGTTCGAGCGCCTTGACGATGCCGGCCTCGTCGGTGCGGCTCGACAGGATGATGACCGGGGCCTGCATGCCTTCCGCCCGCCAGGCGGCGAGCAGGTCGTGGCCGGCCATGTCGGGCAGGCCGAGATCGAGCAGGACGAGGTCCGGCTGTTCCGCCCTGGCAACGGCAAGCGCCGGCTTGGCCGCGGGCGCCTCGAATATGGCATAGCCCTGGGTCCCGAGCCCGACGCGCAGGAGCTTGCGGATGGGCGGCTCGTCGTCGACGACGAGGATCTTCACGGCGGCGTTGGTCATGCCAATCCTTCGAGCTTCGATGCCTCGCCCGGCACCGGCATGGTGATGGTAAAGACCGCGCCCGGCCGGTCGCCCCGGTTGGAGGCGACGATCGTGCCGCCCATCGCCTCGACGAAGCCGCGGCAGATCGACAGGCCGAGGCCGGTGCCGGCGCGGACATGATCGCCCTTGCGCACCCGATAGAACGTATCGAAGATCCGTTCCAGGTCGGCCTGCGGGATGCCGGGGCCCTCGTCCATCACCTGGATGACCACCGAGCCATGGTCGGACCAGCCGCGAATGCGGATCAGCGATCCCTCGGGCGCATATTTGGCGGCATTGTCGAGCAGGTTGAACAGCACCTGTTCGAACAGCACCGGGTCGACCCTGAGCATCGGCAGGTCGGCCGGCATATCGACTTCGGTCCTGTGCCGGGCGGTGATCTTGGCGGCGCGGCGCAGCGCCGAGCCGACGATGTCGCCGGGATAATGCAGCGCGTAGTTGGGCTCCATCGCGCCAGACTCGATCTTGGTCATGTCGAGCAGGTTGGCGATGAAGCGGTTGAGCCGCTCGGACTCGTCGACCACGGTCGAGACCAGCTCCGCCCTGCCCTCCTCCGGCAACGCGCCGCCGAATTCGCGCAGCGTGCCCGCCGCGCCCATGATGCCGGCGAGCGGGGTCTTGAGGTCGTGCGAGATCGAGGTGAGCAGCGCCGAGCGCAGCCGGTCGGCCTCGACGGCGAGGCGGGCGCGGTCGACGTCGGCGACGAGTTGGATACGCTCGATGGCGACCGCCGCCTGGTCGGCCAGCGCGTCGAACAGGCGCTGCTGCTCGGGCGTGAGGATCGGGCCCTGGCGGTCGTTGTCGAGGCCGACGACGCCGACCGCCATGCGGCCGGTGCGCAACGGCAGATAGAGGCGCTTGGCGCCCGGCAGCGTGTCGGCGCCGCGGCCGGCGGCGCGGTTGTGCTCCCAGGCCCATTTGGCGGCGGCGATGTCGGCGTCGACCAGCGTGTCGTCGGGCGGGTAGCCGGCCTTGACGGCAATCGTGCCTTCCTCCGGTAGAAGCAGCACGACGCGGACCTTGAGCATCGAGGCGATCTGGAAGGCAGTTGCCCAGAGCACGTCGTCGAGCGTACCGGTGCCGGCGAGCTTCTTCGAAAACAGATAGAGGTCCTCGGTCATGCGCGCCCGCTCGCGCGCCGCGGCCGCCTGACGCTGGACGCGGCCGGTGAGGTTCGACGCTATGACCGCGACGATGAGGAAGAAGACCAGCGCCACCACACTTTCGGGATCGGCGATGGTCAGCGTGTAGAGCGGCGGCAGGAAGAAGAAATTGTAGGCGAGCGCGCTGAGCACCGAGGCATAGAGCGCCGGCCACAGGCCGAGGGTGACAGCCGACGTCAGCACCGCCATCAGGAAGACGAGCGTGATGGAGCGCACGTCGAGGAACTGGTCGAGCAGGAAGCCGACCGCCAGCGCACCGGCCACATGAAGCGTGGAGACGAGATAGGGCCACGGATCGAAACGCCGCCCCTGTGCTGCCGTCTTGACGTCGCGGGCGGCAAGGGCCGCGTCCTGTTCGGTGCCCGAGGTGACGTGGACGGAGATGTTGCCGGCCTGGCGGATCAGGTCGTGGGTGACCGAGCCCTCGAACAGCTCTCGCCAGCGCGGCTTGGACGGCTTGCCGATGACGATGTGGGTGAAGTTGTGGGTTCCGGCATGGCGGACGATGTCCTCTGCCACCGACTGGCCGGGGATGGTGACCGCCTCGCCGCCGAGCTGTTCGGCGAGCCGCATGGTGGCTGCCAGCCTGTCCTTGTCGGCGTCGCCCAGATTGGCCGAGCGCGAGGTCTCGACGTGGAGCGCTGCCCAGGGGCAGCGCAGCCGGTCGGCCTGGCGGCGGGCGAAGCGCACCAGCGAGGCGCTGCGCGGATGCTCGTCGACGGCGACCAGCACGCGGTCGCCGGCGGCCCACGGCCCCTCGATGGCATGGGCCTGCATGTGGGTGAGCAGCTGCTCGTCGACGCGCTGTGCGGTGCGGCGCAGGGCGAGTTCGCGCAGCGCAGTCAGATTGCCGGGCGAAAAGTAGTTCTCGATGGCCCGGCGCGCCGTGGTCGGCACATAGACCTTGCCCTCGTGCAGGCGCTTGATCAGGTCGTCGGGGGTGAGGTCGATGATCTCGACGTCGTCGGCGCGGTCAATGATCAGGTCCGGCACCGTCTCGCGCACGGTGACGCGCGTGATCTGGGCGACGATGTCGTTGAGGCTCTCGACATGCTGGATGTTGAGCGTGGTGTAGACGTCGATGCCCTGCCCCAGCAGCTCCTGGACGTCGAGGTAGCGCTTGGGATGGCGGCTGCCGGGCGCGTTGGTATGCGCGAGTTCGTCGACCAGCACCAGCTTCGGCCGGCGCGCGATGATGGCGTCGAGGTCCATTTCCTCGAGCATGCGGCCCTTGTAGTCGACCGCCTTGCGCGGGATAACCTCGAAGCCTTCGACCAGTGCCTGGGTTTCGCGGCGGCCATGGGTCTCGACCACGCCGATGACGACGTCGGTGCCGTCGGCGAGCCGGCCGCGGCCCGACATCAGCATCTCGTAGGTCTTGCCGACTCCGGGGGCAGCACCGAGGAAGATCTTCAGCCGGCCGCGGGTTTCGCGCTCGGCCTTGTCAAGCAACGCCTCGGGAGAAGGCCTGGCTTCCCATTCGCGAATGTCTTCCGGCATCAGGAGGCCTTGTCTGCATGGGTGGTCGCCGAAGCTTGCCCACATAGGTATAGCTTCGGCGGCCGGTTGTCAGGGCGCAAGATCGTCGAGCGCCAGGTTGAGCTTCAACACGTTGACCACGGGCTCGCCCATGAAGCCGAGCTTGCGATCCTCGACATGGCTGTCGACCAGTTTGCGCGGTGCCGCCTCGTCCATGCCGCGCGCCTTGGCGACGCGGGCGACCTGGAAATAGGCCGCCTCGGGCGAGACGTGCGGGTCGAGGCCGCTGCCGGAGGCGGTGACCATCTCGATGGGGATGGGCGCGCCGGGATCGGTCTGCTTCAGCTTCTCGGCATCGGCCTTGATGCGGTCGATCAGCTTGGCGCTGGTCGGGCCGAGGTTCGAGCCGGAGGAGGCGGCGGCGTTGTAGCCGTTGCCGGCGGCCGAGGGGCGGCCACGGAAGTAGCGGTCGCTCGTGAAGGCCTGGCCGATCAGCTCGGAGCCGATCACCTTGCCGTCCTTCTCGATCAGGCTGCCATTTGCCTGTTTGGGGAACAGCACCTGGGCGATGCCGGTCATGCCGAGCGGATAGGCAAGGCCGGTGATGGCGGTGAGCGCTACGATCATGACGAGCGCGGGTCTCAATTGCTTCAGCATGGGAAGACGTCCTTATGCGAGGCCGATGGCGGTGATCGCCATGTCGATGGCCTTGATGCCGATGAAGGGCACGACGATGCCGCCGAGGCCGTAGACCAGCATGTTGCGGCGCAGCAGCGAGGCAGCACCGACGGCGCGGTATTTCACACCACGCAGCGATAGCGGGATGAGCGCGACGATGATCAGCGCATTGAAAATGATGGCCGACAGGATGGCGCTTTGCGGGGTGGAAAGCCCCATGACGTTGAGCGCGCCGAGCTGCGGATAGAAGGCCAGGAACATCGCCGGGATGATGGCGAAATATTTGGCGATGTCGTTGGCGATGGAGAAGGTGGTGAGCGCGCCGCGGGTCATCAGCAGCTGCTTGCCGATCTCGACGATCTCGATGAGCTTGGTGGGGTCGCTGTCGAGGTCGACCATGTTGCCGGCCTCGCGGGCAGCGACCGTGCCGGTGTTCATCGCCACGCCGACATCGGCCTGGGCGAGCGCGGGCGCGTCGTTGGTGCCGTCACCGCACATCGCCACCAGCTTGCCCTTGGCCTGCTCTTCGCGGATGAGCGCCAGCTTGTTCTCGGGCGTCGCCTGGGCGAGGAAGTCGTCGACGCCGGCTTCGGCGGCAATCGCCGCTGCCGTCATCGGGTTGTCGCCGGTGATCATGACGGTACGGATGCCCATGCGGCGCAGCTCGGTGAAGCGCTCCTTGATGCCACCCTTGACGATGTCCTTGAGGTAGACGACGCCGAGCAGGCGTGCGTCGCGGACAACGGCGAGCGGCGTGCCGCCGAGCTTGGCGATTTCATCCGAGATCGCCTGGATGTTGCGCACGGCTTCGCTGTCGGCCGGCATGCCCGAGGCGGAGGCGGCAATCGACCTGACATGGGCGAGCACCGAATCCACCGCGCCCTTGCGGATGGACGAGCCGTCGAAGTCGACACCGCTCATTCGGCTCTGGGCGGTGAAGGGCACGAAATGGGCGTGCAGCGAGCCCATGTCGCGGGCGCGGATGCCGTAGCGCTCTTTGGCCAGCACGACGATGGAGCGGCCTTCCGGCGTCTCGTCGGCAAGCGAGGCGAGCTGGGCGGCGTCGGCCAGTTCCTGCTCGGACACGCCCCTGACCGGGCGGAACTCGGTGGCCTGGCGGTTGCCGAGGGTGATGGTGCCGGTCTTGTCGAGCAAGAGCGTGTCGACGTCGCCGGCGGCCTCGACGGCGCGGCCGGACATGGCGAGCACGTTGAAGCGGACGAGACGGTCCATGCCGGCGATGCCGATGGCCGACAGCAGCGCGCCGATGGTGGTGGGGATCAGCGTCACGAACAACGCGACCAGCACGATGACCGGGATGTAGCCGCCGGCATAGGTGGCGAAGCTCGGGATGGTGGCGACGGCCAGCACGAAGATGAGGGTCATGCCGGCGAGCAGGATGTTGAGCGCGATCTCGTTGGGCGTCTTCTGGCGCTCGGCGCCCTCGACCAGCGAGATCATGCGGTCGAGGAAGGTCGAGCCGGCGGCGGCGGTGATGCGGACGCGGATCCAGTCCGACAGCACCTGGGTGCCGCCGGTGACGGCCGAACGGTCGCCGCCGGATTCGCGGATGACGGGCGCGGATTCACCGGTGATGGCCGCCTCGTTGACCGACGCCACACCCTCGATGACCTCGCCGTCGGACGGGATGATGTCGCCGGCCTCGACCAGGACGACCTGACCTACCTTGAGGCTGGTGCCCGGCACCAGCTTCCACGAGGTGGTGCTATCACCCTCAAGCAGCTTGGCCTGGGTTTCGGTGCGCGCCTTGCGCAGCGAGTCGGCCTGGGCCTTGCCGCGGCCTTCGGCGACGGCCTCGGCGAAGTTGGCGAACAGCACGGTGAACCAGAGCCAGAGGATGATCTGGAACGAGAAGCCGAGGTTGCCGGTGCCGCTGACGAGATCCCGGACGAACAGCACGGTGGTCAGCAGCGAAACGACGGCGACGACGAACATGACCGGGTTGCGGGCCAGCTTGCGCGGGTCGAGCTTCCGGAAGGCGTCACCTATCGCCGGGACGAGGATGCGGGTGTCGAGGATGCCCGCTGGTTTATGGGTGCTCATTTTGAGACTCCGTATTTCTTTCTATCCGCGGCTCGTCAGAAGACCTGGCCGACGATCATGGCGAGGTGTTCGACGATCGGACCGACGGCGAGAGCCGGGAAGAAGGTGAGGCCACCGACGATGAGGATGACGCCTGCCAGCAGGCCGACGAACAGGGTGCTGTCGGTCGGGAAGGTGCCGGCGGAGGCGGGGACCGTCTTCTTGGCGACCAGCGAGCCGGCGATGGCGAGTGCCGGGATGATGACCAGGAAGCGGCCCATCAGCATGGCGAGGCCGATGGTGATGTTGTACCAGGGCGTGTTGCCGGTGAGGCCGCCGAAGGCCGAACCGTTGTTGGCGGCACCCGAGGTGTAGGCATAGAGGATCTCGGAGAAGCCGTGCGGGCCGGGCGTGCCGATGGACGCCACCGCATTGGGCAGCAGCACGGCGATGGCCGTGAAGCCGAGCATGGCCAGCGGCAGGCACAGGATGGCGAGCACGGCCATCTTGACCTCCTTGGCCTCGATCTTCTTGCCGAGATATTCGGGCGTGCGGCCGACCATCAGGCCGGCGACGAAGATGGCGATGACGACGAACATCAGGATGCCGTAGAAGCCGGCGCCGACGCCGCCGACGATAACTTCGCCGAGCTCCATGTTGATCAACGGGATCAGGCCGCCGAGCGCGGTGAACGAGCCGTGCATGGCGTTGACCGCGCCGCAGGAGGCGGCCGTGGTGACGACGGCGAAGAGCGAGGACAGGACCACGCCGAAGCGGACTTCCTTGCCCTCCATGTTGCCGCCGTCGATGCCGAGCGCCTGGATGAGCGGGTTGCCGGCGGCCTCGGCCCAGTAGGTGAAGGCGACGCCCGCGACGAACAGGATGCCCATGGTGGCGAAGATCGCCCAGCCCTGGCGCTGATTGCCGACCATGCGGCCGAAGACATTGGTGAATGCGGCACCGATGGCGAAGATCGACACCATCTGGAGGAAGTTGGAGATGGCGTCGGGGTTCTCGAACGGATGCGCCGAGTTGGCGTTGAAGAAGCCGCCGCCATTGGTGCCGAGCATCTTGATGGCAAGCTGCGAGGCGACCGGCCCAAGCGCGATGGTCTGCTCAGCGCCCTCGACGGTGGTGGCGGTGACGTAGGCGCCGATCGTCTGCGGCACGCCGAGCCAGACATAGGCGAGCGTGAGCACGATGCAGAGCGGCAAGAGCACGTAGAGGGTTGCGCGGGTCAGGTCGACCCAGAAATTGCCGATCGACTTGCCCGAGGCGCGGGCGAAGCCGCGGATCAGCGCCATGCCGATGGCGATGCCGGTGGCGGCGGAGACGAAGTTCTGAACCGTCAGGCCGGCCATCTGCACAAGGTAGGACATGGTGCTTTCGCCACCGTAGTTCTGCCAGTTGGTGTTGGTCATGAAGCTGACGGCGGTGTTGAAGGACAGCTCCGGCGGCACCGCGGTCATGCCGGCCGGGTTGAAGGGCAGCGAACCCTGGACGCGCTGCAACAGGTAGAGCAGCAGGAAACCCGCCACGTTGAAGGCGAGCATGGCGGCGGCGTAGCCGGTCCAGTGCTGGTCCTCGCGTTCGCTGGTGCCCGCAAGGCCGTAGAGCAGGCGCTCGACCGGGCCAAGCACGGGGGTGAGGATGGTGCGGTCGCCGTTGAAGACGCGGTACATATAGCCGCCGAGCGGCTTCACGAGCAGAATGATGACCCCGCAGAAGACGAGGATCTGTAGCCAGCCATTGATGGTCATGAGAAAAGCTTTCCGAACATGCGCGGGACGGTCTTCAGAACCGTTCGGGGCGGATGAGCGCGTAGGTCAGGTAGGCGAGCAGGAACACGGTCACGCCGCCGCCGAGGATGTAGTCGAACAACATCGGAGCTCCCTCAGAGAATGTCGCAGGCTTTGACGTAGGCGAAGCACATGGCGAAGAAGACGACGCCTATGGCGAGTACAAAGATGTCCATCTCCGTGGTCCTTTCCTGAAATCGTCCCGGCAGGCCGGGCGTTGGATCGATGCACGACGCGACGACGCCTGCGGTGCGGGCGTCGTCGGCAGGGCTGTCGATGTCAGGGAGGAATCTGGGGCCGAACCGCATTAAGGTTCGAGAGAGCGGCGCCCTGAAAGAAATAGGAATTGCATAAAGAAAACGGCCCCCGGGCGGATGCCTGAGGGCCGTCTTGTCGTCAGGTTCGGAACCGCCGCGTCAGCCCCGGAGATCGCAGGGATCAGGCCAGGCCTTCGGCGCGCAGCGCCTTCTGAACGGCCGGGCGGGCGGCCACGGTGCCGAGGTAGCGCTGGATGTTGGCGAAAGAAGTCAGGTCGATGCCGACATGCCTGGCCCAGCCGAGGATCGTCCAGAGATAGGCGTCGGCGGCGGTGAAGACGTCGCCCATCAGGTAGGAGCGGCCTTCGAGCTTGCCGTCGACATAGGCGAGGCGCCTTGCGAGCAGCTCGCGGTTGATCTCCTTGGTGGCCTCGGGCGTGTTGGGCTTGAAGAAGGCGCCGAAGACCTTGTGCAGTTCGGTGGCGACGAAGGCCAGCCACTGCTGGACGCGGTAGCGCGCCATGTCGCCGGCCTTGGGCATCAGGCCGCTCTCGGGCTTCTGGTCGGCGAGGTACTGCACCAGGACGGAAGATTCAGTCATCAGTTCGCCGTCGCCGAGGACCAGCGCCGGCACGTAGCCGTTGGGATTGGTGGCGAGGAAATCCTGCTGGGTTTCGGTGGTCTTGGTCTTGCCGTCGACCTTGACGAGTTCGAGGTCGATGCCGGCCTCGTTGGCGACGATGTGCGGGGCCAGCGAGCAGGCGCCGGGCATGTAGAAAAGCTTCATTTCCGATGGAACTCCGGATGGGTGGGCTTTCGATGTCGCACGCAGGCGCGAAGCGGCCAAGCCGCCATCCGGTGAACACTATGTTTTCACAGCCGAAACACCGCTCAGACAGTGATCGTCTTGAGCTTCTCGGCGATCAACTGGGCAAGCCGCTCGGCGACTTCTTCCTTGGGCAAATCGGGCCATTCGTCGACGCCGGCTTGGCTCACGATCTTCACGCGGTTGCGGTCGCCGCCCATGACGCCGCCCTCGTGGCTGACGTCGTTGGCGACGATGAAGTCGGCGCCTTTTTTGGCCAACTTGGCCTGGGCGTTCTTGAGCACGTCCTGGGTTTCCGCGGCAAAGCCGACGACCAGATAGGGCCGCTTGGCATGATGGCCGACGCCGGCGAGGATGTCGGGGTTCTCGACCATCTGCAGCGCAGGCGGCCCCTCGCCCGCCACCTTCTTGATCTTCTCGTCGGCGGAAGCGGCGGTGCGCCAGTCGGCGACGGCGGCGACGAAGACGGCGGCATCGGCCGGCAGCAGTTGCTCGACGGCGTCGCGCATCTCGCGCGCGCTCTCGACATGCACGGTCTTCACGCCGGCGGGGTCGGCAATGGTGACCGGGCCGGAGACCAGGCGAACGTCGGCGCCGAGCCGGGCGAGCGAAGCGGCAAGCGCGTGGCCCTGCTTGCCGGACGAACGGTTGGCGATGTAGCGCACGGGATCGATGGGCTCGTGCGTCGGGCCCGAGGTGATGACGATCTTGCGGCCCGACAGCGGCTTCGGCCTTGCGTCGAGCAACTCCTCGATGGCACCGACGATCTGCAGCGGCTCGGCCATGCGGCCTTCGCCGGCCTCGTTGCTCTCGGCCATCTCGCCCTTCATCGGGCCGATGAAGGTGACGCCATCCTTTTCGAGGGTGGCGCGGTTGCGGCGTGTCGCCGGATGCGACCACATCTTCGGGTTCATGGCCGGCGCGAACAGCACCTTCTTGTCGGTGGCGAGCAGCACGGCGGAGGCGAGGTCGGAGGCATGGCCGTTGGCGAGCTTGGCCATCAGGTCGGCAGTGGCGGGGGCGACGACGATCAGGTCGGCCTCGCGGGCCAGCCGGATATGGCCGACATCCTGCTCGTCCTGGCGGTCGAAGAGATCGGTGAAGACGTGGTCGGCGGTGAGCGCGCCGACCGACAGCGGCGTGATGAACTCCTGGGCGGCGGATGTCATGATCGCCCGCACCGAAGCACCCCGCTCGCGCAGGCGGCGGATCAGGTCGAGCGACTTGTAGGCCGCGATGCCGCCGCCGATGATGAGCAGGATGCGCTTGCCGGAAAGGAACATGCCAGGTCCGCCGTGGTCTCAGGCCGGCTTGAGTGCCGGCTCGATGTCGGTATGGATGAAATCGTCGCCTTTGAAAAGCAAAGGCACGTTTCGGGTTTTGGCGAGTGCGTAGGCGAAGCAGTCGCCGAAGTTGAGCTTCGCTACGTGCCCGGAGCCGCGGCTGTACTGCACCCGCGCGGCGATCGCGGCCTCCAGTTCCTGTTCGCCGAAGGGAACGAGCGTGATCAGCGTGTCGGAAACCAAGTCCCGCAGAAACATGAGCCCCTTGGTCGGCGCGATGCCGGCCAAAACGAAGACACATTCGAGATAGGTCGGAACGGCCATCAGCTTGCCCGGTGTCAGTGCCAGCATCCTGCTGAACGCAAGGGCCTCGGGCTCACGGCGCGCAATGGCAACGATGGCCGAAGTGTCTATGACCATCACAGCCCGTCATACTCGCCGCAGATCAAGTCGCTCAATTCCTTCTGCGAGAAGTGTTTGTAGCGATTGTCGGTCGGCTCGTCGGCTTCAAGTTCAGCGGCGCGGCGCATGATTTCGTCGGCGCTGATACGGGATGCAGGCGCGTGCTGCGCGGCCACCTCAACCGACAACATTTGCCGGAGGGCTTCCTCGAGCGAGTTGCCATTCTGCGCAGCCTTCACGCGCAAGGCCTGTTTCACATGGTCGGGAACATTTCTGATGGTGAGCGTGGCCATGACGCCTCCGTGCTCTCATTGACTGCAATGTAGTCATTGACAGCATTTGCGTCAAACAACGGGCCAGCGGTCAGAGCAGCTTCCAGGCGATGTAGAGCAGCGTCAGCGCGATCACCCACAGCGCGATGCGGCCGGAGCGGGTGTGGCGGGCCTCGGCCTTGCCGATGGCGTGGGCAGTGTCCTGGTCGAAGCGCAGGCCGTTCTCGGCCATGGCGTCGATCTCGCGCGACAGGCGCTCGGCGCGGGCCGAGAGATCGGGTGCCTGGCGGGCCAACGAAAGCAGCGCGCCAAGGCCGTCGCGGGCGTCGACGAGCAAGCCGCGCGGGCCGAGATTGCCGGCGATCCAGTGGCCGACCACCGGCTCGGCGGTCTTCCACATGTTGAAGGCGGGATCGAGCGAGCGGGCGACGCCCTCGACCACGACCATGGTCTTCTGCAGCAGCACCAGTTCCGGCCGCGTCTCCATGTCGAACAGTTCGGTGACCTCGAACAAGAGGGTCAGGAGCTTGGCCATGGAGATGGTCTCGGCCGGCTGGCCGTGGATCGGCTCGCCGATGGCGCGGATGGCCTGGGCGAAGGCCGCGACGTCGTGCCTGCGCGGCACGTAGCCGGCCTCGAAATGCACCTCGGCGACGCGGGTATAGTCGCGGGTGATGAAGCCGTAGAGGATCTCGGCGAGGAAACGGCGCTCCTTCTTGCCGAGGCGGCCCGAGATGCCGAGGTCGACGGCGACGATCTCGCCCTTGGCGTCGACGAACATGTTGCCCGGGTGCATGTCGGCATGGAAGAAGCCGTCGCGCAGCGTGTGCCGGAGGAAGGACTGGACCAGCGTCGCGGCAATCGCCTTCAGGTCGTGGTTGGCGGCGCGCAGGCCCTCGATGTCGTTGAGCTTGATCCCGTCGATCCACTCCATCGTGAGCACGTCGCGGCCGGTGCGCTCCCAGTCGATCGACGGCACGCGGAAGCCCGGATCCTCCCTGGTGTTCTCGCCGAGCTCGGAATAGGCGGCGGCCTCGAGGCGGAAATCCATCTCGACCTTGGTGGTCTGGGCCAGCGTCTCGGTGACCTGGACCGGGCGCAGGCGGCGGCTCGACGGGATGTAGCGTTCCTGCAGCCTGGCGGCGAGGAAATAGCTTTCGAGATCCTGGAAGAAGCGCTTGCGCACGCCGGGCCGGATGACCTTGACCGCGACCTTGCGCACGCCGTCGGCGGTCGCCACCTCGGCCGGATGGACCTGGGCGATGGAGGCGGCGGCGACCGGCTCGCCAATCCGGAGATAGAGGTCCTCGACCTTGCGGCCGAGCGAACCCTCGATGGCGGAAACGGCTTCCGGCATCGGAAAGGTCGCCATGCTGTCCTGAAGCAGCGCCAGGTCGAGCGCGATCTCGTCGCCGACGACGTCTGGACGGGTGGCCAGGAACTGGCCGAGCTTGACGTAGGACGGACCGAGGCGGGCGATGGCGTTGGCGAGGCGGTCGCTGCGCTGCTTGGTGCGGGCGCGGCGGCGGGTCAACAGCTTCGCCACCCGCCATCCGAACCTGGGCAGGCCGTCGAGCTGGTCGCCCGGCAATGCCGCGACCACGCCCTCGCGCACCATGATCCAGCCGGCGCGGGCGAGCCGGAAAGACGCCCCGATACTGCTCATCGTGCGCCGTCCGTCAAAGCTTCCAGCCCGAATGCAGGGCCGCGATGCCGCCGGTATAGTTGCGGAAGGAGACGCGATCGAATCCGGCGCGGGTCATCATCGCGGCAAAATTCTGCTGATTGGGGAATTTGCGGATCGATTCGACCAGATAGGAATAGGGCTCGGCTTCGCCGGTGACGGCCTGGCCGATGCGCGGAATGGCGTTGAACGACCAGGCCTCGTAGACGCGGTCGAGCAGCGGCATGTCGACCTCGGAGAATTCGAGGACCATGATCCGGCCGCCCGGCTTGAGCACGCGCCAGGCTTCGGCAAGCGCGACGTCGATGCGCGGCACGTTGCGGATGCCGAAGGCGACCGTGTAGGCGTCGAAGGTCTCGTCGGCGAAGGGCAGTTCCTCGGCATTGGCCTCGACGAAGTCGGTCTGGTCGGCAAGTCCGCGCTTTTCGGCCCGCTCGCGGCCGACGGCCAGCATCGAGCCGTTGATGTCGAGCACGGTGGCGTGCGCGTTGCCGTGCGAGGCATCGATGATGCGGAAGGCGATGTCGCCGGTGCCGCCGGCCACGTCGAGGACCTTCCAGCCGGGGCGACGCGGCGGATTGAGCCAGGCCACCATGCCATCCTTCCAGACCCGGTGCAGGCCGCCCGACATCAGGTCGTTCATCAGGTCGTAGCGGTTGGCGACCTTGTGAAAGACCTCGTTGACCAGGCCCTGCTTCTCGGCCGCGCCGACATTGCGGAAACCATACGAAGTTTCCATGCCGCCGGCGGCCGTCGTCCGTTGTTCTGACATTTTCTTGTCCAATCAAATCCGGCGGGACCATAGCCGATCACACCAGCCGGCGCTATTGTCTGAGGCGCGGTTTTCAGCCGCGCCCGCGCCGAGAGGACGAGGAATAACATATGCCATTGAAAGCCGAGCTGCACTGCCACATAGAAGGCGCGGCCGCTCCCGAACTCGTAATCCGTCAGGCGCAGAAATACGGCAAGGATCACTCTCCCTTCATCCAGAACGGCTCTTTCGTATGGAACGACTTCACCTCGTTCCTCGCCGCCTATGACTTCGCCGCCGACCTGTTCCGCACGGAAGAGGATTATGCCCGGCTTTCCGAGCACTACCTGACCAGCCTCGCCCGCGACGGGGCGATCTATTCCGAGGTCTTCACCTCGCCGGACCATGCGATCAAGGCCGGGCTCACGCCCAAGGCCTACACCGACGCGCTGGGCGAAGGCATGGAGCGGGCCAAGGCCAAGACCGGCATCGAGGGCCGCATGATCGTCACCGGCGTGCGCCATGTCGGGGTCGATTCGATCGAGGCGGCGGCGCGCTTTGCCGCCAAGTGCGACCATCCGCTGGTGACCGGCTTCGGCGTCGCCGGCGACGAGCGCATGGGCGACTTCGAGGACTATGTGCGCGCCTTCGAGATCGCCCGCGAGGCGGGGCTGGGCATCACCATCCATGCCGGCGAACTGCTGGGCTGGGAAAGCGTTCAGGCAGCGCTCGACCACATCCGCCCCTCGCGCATCGGCCACGGCGTGCGCGCCATCGAGAACCCCGACCTGGTCAGGCGCATCGCCGACGAGGGCATCGTGCTCGAGATCTGCCCCGGCTCGAACGTGGCGCTCAAGGTGTTCGGCAGCTTTGCCGAGCATCCTTTCACGCGGCTGCGCAGCGCCGGCTGCAAGGTGACGCTGAACTCGGACGACCCGCCCTATTTCTGGACCAGCCTGAAGCGCGAATACGACATCGCCGCCGAGCATTTCGGCATGGACGAGAAGGCGCTGGCGGCGATGACCCGCACCGCGATCGAGGCGGCGTTCGTCGACCGGAAGACGAAATCGGCGCTGCTGGCCAAGCTGGACGGCCAGAAACGCTGATTTCGGCCGACAAAACTGTGGTTCGAGGCAGGCAGGTCGTTGGTAGGCGACGTGCCTGCCGATAGAATGGCCGCAATTTCCGAGTTTCCAGGAGCGTAAGCCATGACCGTGACCGTCGTCGACCATCCGCTTGTCCAGCACAAGCTGACCATCATGCGCGACAAGGAAACCTCGACGGCCGGGTTCCGGCGCCTGCTGCGCGAGATCTCGCTGCTGCTCGGCTACGAGGTCACCCGCGACCTCGAGCTGACCACCAAGACCATCGAGACGCCGATCGAGACGATGGAGGCGCCGACGCTCGAGGGCAAGAAGCTGGTGTTCGCCTCGGTGCTGCGCGCCGGCAACGGCCTGCTCGAAGGCCTGCTGGACCTCGTGCCGGCGGCGCGCGTCGCCCATGTCGGGCTCTACCGCGACCACGAGACGCTGGAAGCGGTCGAGTATTTCTTCAAGGCCCCGAGCGACATCGGCGACCGCCTCGTCATCGTCGTCGACCCGATGCTGGCGACGGCCAATTCGGCGATCGCGGCGATCGACAAGCTCAAGGGCCGCGGCGCCACCAATCTGCGCTTCCTCTGCCTGCTCGCCTCGCCGGAGGGCATCGAGCGCTTCACCAAGGCGCATCCCGACGTGCCCGTGTTCACCGCCTCGATCGACCGCGCGCTCAACGAAAAGGGCTACATCGTGCCCGGCCTCGGCGATGCCGGCGACCGCATGTACGGCACGAAGTAGCCGGCTTAACCGGCTGTTCACCGCCTTTCGCGACGGCGTCCTCGCGGGCCGCCGCGTTAAAGCCCCGATCACCTTGTGCCGCCTAGGATGACGCCAAAACAAGAGGCGTCACAATGCTGCGTAAACTGATCATATTCGGCGTCGCCGCCGGTACGTCGGCGTCGTTGCCGACGCTGTACGAGAAGAATGGCGACACGTTCAGGGCGCTGCTGACGGCTTCGTCCGGCAGCGAGGCGGCAGCCGGCAAGCCGGTCCAGGCCAACGTGGCGGCGACATCGACGGGCGCGCGGCGGGTGGTGATCGACCAGGACCTGCGCGGCCATTTCACCGCGACCTTCAAGCTCAACGGGCGCTCCGTCGACGCCATGGTGGACACCGGGGCGACGGTGGTCGCGATCAACCTCTCGACCGCGCGCAAGGCCGGCGTGAAGGTGGCGGCGGCCGACTTCACCCAGGAGGTCAACACCGCCAACGGCGTCGCCAAGGCCGCGGTGGCGCGCATCGACAGGCTGCAGATCGGCCGCATCACCGTCGAGGACGTGCCGGCAGTGGTGCTCGAGGACAAGGCGCTGGAAGGCACGCTGATCGGCATGAGCTTCCTGTCGCGGCTGAAGAAGTACCAGGTCGAGAACGGCGCGCTGCTGCTGGTGCAGTAGGGCCGGCAAGATGGCGCGTCCTGCGAGGCCCGCCTGTCAGGCGAGCACCTCAGGATGAGCAACGTGGAGCGCTTCTCCCCGCCAACTGGCTCCGCCAGTTTCAGATTCGCCCTTCGCAATCGATCAGCATTTGAGCGCCGACGCTGCTCATCCTGAGGTGCGAGCCCGCACCGCGGCCTCGGGTCAGGTCAATATGGAACGGGCGAGCCTCGAAGGACGAGAACTCAATCCTGCGGCGCGATCCGCCTGGCGATGGCCTTGGCGGCAGCGGGCTTGGCGTCGTCCACTGCGTAGGCCGCAAGCACGGCCACCGCGGCGGCCTCGGCCTGAGCCTGGCTGCGGGCATGGACTCGTGCCAGCGCCTCCCCCGACCTCACCCCGCAACCGACGGGCAAGAGCCCGGTGATGCCGACGGCGTGGTCGACCTTGTCCTGCGGTCGCGTGCGGCCGCCACCGAGGGCGACCACGGCGAGGCCGATATCTCGCGTGGCGATGGCCCTGACATAGCCCGCGCGCGGCGCCTTCACCGCAAGCTCGACATCGGCCGTGGGCAGATACTTGCCGGGTTTGGTGACGAAGTCGGCTGGTCCGCCCAGGACGGAGACCATGCGGCCGAAGATGTCGGCGGCGGTGCCGTCCTCCAGTGCAAGCCGCGCCCGCTGAAGCCCCTCGCGCTGCGTGGCGGCACGGCCGGCGGACAGCAGCATCTCGGCGGCAAGCGCCAGCGTAACCTCTTCCAGGCGCGGGTCGCGGAAGCGGCCGGTGAGGAAATCGACCGCGTTCTGGACCTCGACGGCGTTGCCGGCGGCAGACGCCAGCGGCTGGTTCATGTCGGTGATGAGCGCGGTGGTCTTGAGACCCGCGCCATTCGCCACCTCGACCAGGCTGGTCGCCAGCGTCGAGGCATCGCGCGTCTTCTCCATGAACGCGCCATTGCCGAGCTTGACGTCGAGCACCAGGGAACCCAGGCCGGCGGCGAGTTTCTTGGACAGGATCGAAGCGGTGATGAGCGGCACCGATTCCACCGTCGCGGTGACGTCGCGCACGCCGTAGAAGCGCTTGTCGGCGGGGGCGAGGTCTGAGGTCTGGCCGATGATGGCGCAGCCGGCCTCGCGCACGGTGCGGCGGAACAGGGCAAGGTCGGGCTGGCTGGCATAGCCCGGGATCGAATCCATCTTGTCGAGCGTGCCGCCGGTGTGGCCGAGGCCGCGGCCGGAGATCATCGGCACATAGGCGCCGCAGGCAGCGACGATGGGTGCGAGCATCAGCGAGACATTGTCGCCGACGCCGCCGGTGGAGTGCTTGTCGGTGGCCGGCCCGGGCAGGCCGGACCAGTCGAGCACATCGCCGGAATCGCGCATGGAGGTGGTCAGCGCCACAGCCTCGTCGCGGCCCATGCCGTTGAAGAAGACGGCCATGCCGAAGGCCGCGATCTGGCCTTCCGACACCGCGCCGGAGGTGATGCCGGCGACGAAGGCCTTGACCTCGTCCGGGGTCAGCGCCTTGCCGTCGCGCTTGCGGCGGATGATTTCCTGCGGGAGCATCAGTGGGCGCTCACGGCCTGGGCAGCGTGGCGCCCGACGTTGCCCCCCTCTGGTCCTGAGCTGGTCGAAGGACCGGCCATCTCCCCCACAAGGGGGGAGATCACGCCATCATCGGCGCCTCGCCCACCCGTGTGCAGCCGAACGGAATTTCCTGGTCGACCAAAGCGCTCGACTATGCCGCAGGAATTGGCGTGGCGTCGACGCGTCCGATCTCCCCCCTTGTGGGGGAGATGGCCGGCAGGCCAGAGGGGGGCGCGAAGGAACGCAGCGGCTTCCAATCGCCCCGCCCCCGCCTCACGCATCGAACGAGCCATTGTCGAAGGCCGTGCGCAAGACCGAGGCGAGGCGCGCGCCGCCGATGGGGGCCATGTCCTTGGTCTCGCCGTGCGACAGCTCGGCGCCGGTCATGCCGGCGGCAAGGTTGGTGACGACCGAACAAGCCAGCACCTTGAGGCCGAGGAAGCGGGCGACGATGACTTCGGGAACGGTCGACATGCCGACCGCATCGGCGCCGAACAGGCGGGCCATGCGGATTTCGGCCGGGGTCTCGAAGGACGGACCGGAGAACCACATGTAGACGCCCTTGTGCAGCTCGATGCCGGCGTCGGTGGCGGCGGCCTCGAAAGCCTTGCGTAGGCCCGCGTCATAGGCCTCGGTCATGCCGACGAAACGGCGGTCGGTCGGCTCGCCGAACAGCGGGTTGGTGCCCGAGAAATTGATGTGGTCCTCGATCAGCATGATCGAGCCGGGCTGCATCTCGGGCCTGAGCGAGCCCGCCGCATTGGTGAGCAGCAGCCGGGTCACTCCGATGCCGGCCAGCGCCTCGATCGCCGGGCGCATCACGGCTGCATCGCCGTGCTCGTAATAATGGGCGCGGCCGGCCATCATGATGATCGGGCGGCCGCCGAACAGGCCGGCGACGATCTCGCCGGCATGGCCGGTCACGCCGCTGCGCGGAAAACCCGGCAGCTCGGCATAGGGAATGCGGACGGCGTTCTCGACCTCGTCCACGAGGTTGCCGAGGCCGGAGCCGAGCACCAGCGCGGTCGACGGCGCGAGCCCGCCGAGGCGCTCGACGAGACGATCGACGGCTTCCTTCATTTCAGGACCTCTCCCTGGAACCCGTAGGGCAGCATCTGGCCCATGGTCACGGTCTCCACCACGCCGGTTTCGTCGCACAAATAGAGCTTGGTGTCGGCGCCGGCGAACTCGGCAAGGCGCTGGCGGCAGCCGCCGCAGGGCGTGATGCGGGCCATGCGCGCCGCCACCACGGCGATCTCGGTGATCTTGCCGCCGCCGCCCATGATGTAGTGGCCAAGCGCCGTGGTTTCGGCGCACCAACCTTCCGGATAGGACGCCACCTCGATGTTGGCGCCAGCGAAGATGCGGCCGTCCTCGGTCCTCAGCGCCGCGCCCACGGGGAACTTGGAATAGGGCGCGTAGGCCTTGGCCATCGCGGCAGTCGCTGCCTGGAAAAGTTCATGGCTCATGGCGGAGGCCCCGAGCTGGCTGGATACCCCCACCCCTAACCCCTCCCCACGAGGGGGAGGGGGACTTGGCGTCGGCGCTTGGTTGTTCCCCTCCCCCTTGTGGGGAGGGGATAGGGGTGGGGGTAAATTCGACCATACTCACCGCTCCTTCACGTAGGGCACGCCGCCGGCGCGCGGCGGGATGGCCTTGCCGATGAAGCCGGCGAGCAGGATGACGGTCAGCACATAGGGCAGCGCCTGCATGAACTGCACCGGCACCTTGCCGATGACCGGCAGGGGCGTGCCCTGCAGGCGGATCGACAGCGCGTCGAGGAAGCCGAACAGCAGGCAGGCGAACATGGCCGGCACCGGGCGCCACTTGGCGAATATCAGGGCAGCCAGCGCGATGTAGCCGCGGCCGGCGGTCATGTCCTTGACGAAGCCGGCGTTCTGGGCGAGCGCCATGTAGGAGCCGGCAAGGCCGGTGAGGATGCCGGTGCAGATGACGGCGCGGTAGCGCAGCCAGGCGACCGAGATGCCGGCGGTGTCGACGGCGGCCGGGTTTTCGCCGACGGCGCGCAGGCGCAGGCCGAAGCGCGTGCGGAACAGCACCCACCAGGTGAACGGCACGGCAAGGAAGGCGATGTAGGTCAGCAGCGAATGCCCCGACAGCAGGCCCGAATAGAGCTGGCCGATGACGGGCACGTCGCGCAGCGCATCGGCGCCCGGCAGGTTGATGGCGCCGAAGCGCGCCTCCGGCTCGAGCGACGGCGTGCGGCCGCCCTGCTGGAACCAAGCCTGGCCGAGGATGATGGTGGAGCCGGCGGCGATGAAGTTGATCGCCACGCCCGAGACGATCTGGTTGCCGCGATGGGTGATCGAGGCGAAGCCGTGGATCAGCGACATGCAGATGGAGACGGCGACGGCGACCGACAGGCCGATCCAGGCGGAATCGAAGACGGCGGCAGCGGCGGCACCGGCAAAGGCGCCGGCGAGCATCTTGCCCTCGAGGCCGATGTCGAAGACGCCGGCGCGTTCGGAATAGAGGCCGGCGAGGCAGGCGAGCAGCAGCGGCACCGACAGGCGAACCGTCGAGTTCAGGACATTGATGAGCGTGTCGATGAATTCCATCTCAGGCACGCTCCCCTTTTGCGGCGGCGATGCCGACGGATTTCGGACTGACGCTGGCGAAGATGCCCTGGATGGCCGGGCGGAACATGTGTTCGAGCGCGCCGGCGAAGAGGATCACCAGGCCCTGGATGATGACGATCATGTCGCGGCTGATGTTGGGCATCTCGAAGGAGAGTTCGGCGCCGCCCTGGTAGAGCATGCCGAACAGGATGGCGGCGGGCACGATGCCGGCAGGATGCGAGCGGCCCATGAGCGCCACTGCGATGCCGACGAAGCCGGCGCCGCTGACGAAGTCGAGCGGCACGTTGTGCTGGTCGCCGAGGATGGGGTTGAGCGCCATCATGCCGGCGAGCGCACCCGAGATCAGCATGGTGACGATGGTGATGCGGGAGGCCGAGATGCCAGCATAACGCGCCGCCTTCGGGCTGAAGCCCATGGTGCGGATCTCGTAGCCGAGTTTGGTGCGCCAGATCAGCACCCAGACCAGGAAGGCCATGACCAGCGCCAAAAGGAACGAGACGTTGAGCGGCGCCGACGGACGGACCTTGAGGCCGAATTCGGCCAGCAGCCAGCCGAGCTTGGGCAGTTGCGCGCCGTCGAGGAACTGGCGCGTCTGCGGCGCCATGGCGCCGACCGGCTTCAGCACGTTGACCAGCATGTAGACCATCACCGAGGCGGCGATGAAGTTGAACATGATGGTGGTAATGACGATGTGCGAGCCGCGCCTGGCCTGCAGGTAGGCCGGGATCAGCGCCCACAGCGCGCCGACGAGCGCCGAGGCCATGATCGCCAGCGGAAAGGTCAGCCACCACGGCAGCACGCTGTCGAAGGCTAGCGCGACGATGCCGATGCCGAGGCCGGCGATATAGGCCTGGCCCTCGCCGCCGATGTTGAACAGGCCGCAGTGGAAGGCGACCGCCACCGCAAGGCCGGTGAAGATGAAGTTGGTGGCGTAGTAGAGCGTGTAGGCGAGGCCCTGGCCGCTGCCGAAGGCGCCCTCGACGAGGATGACGGCGGCGCGGAACGGATTTTCGCCGACGAGCAGCACCACCAGGCCGGCGACGATGAAGGCGACCAGCAGGTTGATCAGCGGGATCAGGCCGTAGTCGGCCCAGGCCGGAAGTTTTGCGTAAGGCATGCTCATTCGGCGGCCTCCTTGTGTTCGACGCCTGCCATGAGAAGCCCGAGTTCGCCTTCGCCGGCCTCGGGCCCGCGCTCGCCGACGATGCGGCCGGCGAACATCACCAGGATGCGGTCGGACAGCGAGCGGATCTCGTCGAGCTCGACCGACACCAGAAGCACGGCCTTGCCCTGGTCGCGCATGGCGATCAGGCGCTTGTGGATGAACTCGATGGCGCCGACGTCGACGCCGCGCGTCGGCTGGCCGACGATCAGCACGCCGGGGTCCTGCTCGATCTCGCGCGCGAGCACGATCTTCTGCTGGTTGCCGCCGGAGAAATTGGCGGTCTTGAGCCGCGGGTTGGCCGGGCGGATATCGTATTTGGCGATCTTGTCCTGCGCGTCCTTCTGGATCGCGTCGAGGTTGAGGAACGGGCCCTTCAGATATTGCGGCTTGTCGTGATAGCCGAGGATCGAGTTCTCATTCTCCTCGAAGGCGAGCACCAGGCCGACGTGGTGGCGGTCCTCCGGCACGTGGGCGAGGCCGCGATCGCGCAGCTCGGCCGGGTCGGCATTGCCGGTCACCTCGATCGGCTTGCCGTCCAGCAGCACGGTGCCCGACACCGCCTTGCGGATGCCCGAGATCGCTTCCATCAGCTCAGACTGGCCATTGCCGGCGACGCCGGCAATGCCGACGATCTCGCCGGCGCGGACGTCGAAGGAGACGTCGTCGACCATGGTGACGCCGCGCGAATCCTTGACGGTCAGGTTCTTGACCGAGAGCTTGACGTCGGCGGGCTTGGCCTCGCCCTTCTCGACGCGCAAGAGCACGCGGCGGCCGACCATCAGCTCGGCCAGTTCCTCGACGGTGGTCTCGCTGGTCTTGCGGGTGGCGACCATGGTGCCCTGGCGCATGACCGAGACGTTGTCGGTGATGGCCATGATCTCGCGCAGCTTGTGGGTGATCAGCACCACCGTCTTGCCCTGGTCCTTGAGCTGCTTGAGGATGCGGAACAGGTGATCGGCCTCGGCCGGGGTGAGCACGCCGGTCGGCTCGTCGAGGATCAGGATCTCGGCGCCGCGATAGAGCGCCTTGAGGATCTCGACGCGCTGCTGCAGGCCGACGGGCAGTTCCTCGATGATGGCATCGGGATCGACCTCGAGGCCATATTCCTGCTCCAGCCGGCGCAACTCGGAGCGCGCCTTGGAAATCGACTTGTTGAGCAGGGCCTCGCCTTCTGCGCCGAGGATGACGTTTTCCAGCACCGAGAAATTCTCGACCAGCATGAAGTGCTGGTGGACCATGCCTATGCCGGCGGCGATGGCGTCGTTGGGCGTCTTGATGGCGGTCGGTCTGCCGTTGACGCGGATCTCGCCGCTGTCGGCCTGGTAGAAGCCATAGAGGATCGACATCAGCGTCGACTTGCCGGCGCCGTTCTCGCCGATGACGCCGTGGATGGTGCCGCGCGGAACCTCGAGCGCGATGTCGCGGTTGGCGCGGACGGCGCCGAAACTCTTGTTGATGCCGATCAGCTCGATAGCAGCTTCCGCCATACGCCTGTCCCACTCACGTTTCTTATGTTCTTGTTATGGCTTGCCGGAAGAGCTAGCACGCCCATCCTGCCCTGCCAATCGACTCGGGCCCGCGCCCTCGACAAACGGGCGGACCGCGCCCACTTTCGACCTGTTGCCATTGCTGCGGACCGAGGAGGAAAGACCATGACCACGCCCGAGGACCGGCTGACGACGCTCGAAATCCGCAATGCGGAACAGGAGCACATGATCGAGGAGCTCTCCGGCCAGATCGCCGAGCAGTGGACGGTCATCGACCGCATGCAGAAGAAGCTCGACGCCCTGACCGAGCGTTTCCTCGCCCTCGAAGAAAGCTCCGCGCCCGACACGCCGGTGACCAAGCCTCCGCACTGGTAGCCGATCGGCTATAAAAAACGCCGCCGGACCAGGCCCGGCGGCGCATTTCATTCACCCAGCGCTCAATAGGGGCACTTGTCGTCCGAGGTGTAGTCGTGGACCTGGATGGTGCCGGCGATGATGTCGGCCTTGGCCTTCTCGACGGCGGCCTTCATGTCGTCGGTGACGAGCGACTTGTTGTTGTCGTCGAGCGCGTAGTCGACGCCGCCTTCCTTGAGGCCGAGATTGTTCACGCCGCCGGTGAACTTGTCGTTCTTGGCGTCCATGAAGGCGTTGTAGACGGCGGTGTCGACGCGCTTGAGCATCGAGGTCAGCACCTTGCCCGGGTGCAGGCCGTTCTGGTTGGAATCGACGCCGATGCCGAGCTTGCCGGCATCCGCCGCAGCCTGGAGCACGCCCACGCCGGTGCCGCCGGCCGCGGCGTAGATCACGTCGGCGCCCTGCGAGATCTGGGTCTTGGCGATTTCGCCGCCCTTGGTCGGGTCGTTCCAGGCAGCCGGCGTGTCGCCGGTCATGTTCTGGATGACTTCGGTCGCACCGGCCGCCTTGGCGCCGCCGACATAGCCGCAGCCGAACTTGCGGATCAGCGGGATGTCCATGCCACCGATGAAGCCGACCTTCTTGGACTGCGAAGCATGCGCGGCCATGACACCGACGAGGTACGAGCCCTCGTTCTCCTTGAACACGACCGAACGGATGTTCGGCTTCTCGACGACCATGTCGATGATGGCGAACTTGATGTCCGGATAGTCGGTGGCGACCTTGTCGAGCGCTTCCGACCAGGCGAAGCCGGCCATGACGATCGGGTTGCGGCCATCCTCGGCGAAGCGGCGGAGCGCCTGCTCGCGCTGCGAGGCGTTGGACACCTCGAACTCGACATAGGCGATGCCGGTCTCGGCCTTGAACTTCTCGGCGCCGTTGAAGGACGCTTCGTTGAACGACTTGTCGAACTTGCCACCGAGATCGTAGAGCAGCGCCGGCTGAACTTCAGCTGCGAACGCCGGAAGGCACATGGCGGTGGCCGCCAGGAGGCCAAGAACGATACGTTTCATGTGATCCACACCCTGTCGGTTGTCTTTTTCGATCACCGTGCGGGCCGTTCCTCTGGCTGCCGCCCGGCGCATGGCGAGGATCGCGTCCCCCCGCTCATGGCCATATCTTGCACGGGCCAAGGCAAAATTCACGCGGAATCTTGACCTTTTGGAAAAATGCTGTGGCCATCCAAATCCACAGCAAAACCAACGGCTAGACTATGCCTGCTGCGGGATCGCACAGCTCACGCCGGTGCCCTTCAGGCCGCAATAACCATACGGGTTCTTGGCCAGATACTGCTGGTGATCCTCCTCGGCAAAGTAAAACGCCGGCGCCGGCGCGATCTCGGTGGTGATCTTGTCGCGGCCGGCGGACTTGAGCGCCGCCTGGTAGGCATCGCGCGAGGCGATCGCCTCGGCCTGTTGCGCCTCGCCGAAAGTGTAGATCGCCGAGCGATAGGTGGTGCCGACGTCGTTGCCCTGGCGCATGCCCTGGGTGGGATCGTGGGCTTCCCAGAAGATCTTAAGCAACTGGCCGTAGGAGACCTCCCCGGGATCGAACACGACCAGCACCACTTCGGCATGGCCGGTGAGCCCGGTGCAGGTTTCCTGGTAGGTCGGATTGGGGGTGATGCCGCCGGCATAGCCGACAGCGGTCACCCAGACCCCGGGCGTCTGCCAGAACAGCCGCTCGGCGCCCCAGAAGCAGCCGAGGCCGAACATCGCCTGCTCCGTGCCCTCGGGATAGGGGCCCTTGAGCGGGCGTTTGGAGACGTAGTGCTTCGAGGCGGTCGGGATCGGCCGGTCGCGGCCGGGCAGCGCCTCGGCGGGCGCCGGCATCTTCAGCTTCTTGTTCAGCATGTCGCTCAGGAAAAACATGGGCATTCTCCCTTCATCGTTTGCCGATACGGTCGCCGCAGGCGAATTGTTTCAGACCTCGCCGGTGAAACGTCCCGGGCGACGGCGGTGGCCCACCGCATAGAGCAGGAAGGCGATCGCGGCGAAGATCGCGAAGCCCGGCAGGTCGAGCAGCGGGACGACGACCGCTTCCCAGGCCGCAGGGCCGGCCTTGTCGCGGACGAAGCCCTCGGTGGCGGCGAAGGTGCTCGGCGACGCGGTCGACCAGCTGGTATCGAGCGGCGTCATGACCAGCCTGGACACCGCAACGGTCCGCGTCGCGTCGAGCACGGCCATGATGACGGCCACCGAAAGCGCGATCGCCGCAGCGAGACGGAACACGAAGCGGATCATGAGAGGTCCTGAAGTATCGGTTTCGCCACCAGAGATAAGGTGTGCGGGCAGCGCGCGCAATCACGGACACGGCGAATTGACAGGCAAATGGCCTATGCCGGCTGGCCGGAGCGGCGGCCGAGGACGCGCCAGAGGGCGAAGACGCCGCCGGCGAGCGCGCCGACGATGATGCCGGCAAGGCCCATGAAGATGACGAAATAGCCGCAGCCGCCTTCGAAGCAGCTCATGTCGGTTGCCGAGGCGTAGAGCTGGCCGCCGCCGAGCCCCACCGCCAGGCCAAGCGCGCCGCCGAGGACGATGCCGAGCAGCACGAGTCCGATCGAAGCCACGATCGACAACGCCGGCCGCGGCGCACCCGGGGCAGCGACGGCCGCCGGCCGGCCCCGGCGCTCACGCTTGACGAGCACGATCATCGCAACGCCGACGACGATCTCGCCTGCGCTCCAGGCAAGCGCGGTCAGGCTGAAGGCGAAGTCGGGTGCGGCGAGCACGTAGAGCTGCTTGACGACGAGGGCGGCGATGACCGCCCACTGCCAGAGCGTGAACTGGCCGGCGAACCGCGGCGAGCGCTGGTAGACGAGCCAGAGCAAATAGAGCCCCCAGGCGATGGCGATGACGCCGACGGCCATCGAGCCATAGATGAAGGCGAGCACGGAGCCGGGGAACGAGTAGCTCCAGACGCTTGCCAGGCTGCCGTCTATGCCGCGTGCGGCAAGCGCCATGACGATACAGACCCAGGCCACCGGCAGCCAGCCCAGCATGTTCCTTTCGCCCGCGCCGCCTTCGCCGCCCTCTGTGGACATTTTCTCCCCCGCACCTTGTGCCGCTCCGCGGCCAGTCTGCTCACGACGGCCGCCGCTGGCAAGATGGGGGGCGAAGCCAGCCGTCCGGCCGAGCCCCGGAGGCTCGACCGGAGCCTGGCCAGCAGACGCGCCCAAGCGTCGGCTGCCCCTCGTTCCCGCCATACACTGCCGCCCACGCCGGCGCAGTGCACCGCATTTTGCCGGCACGGCCAATTCGCCGGCAAGATTTGCGACGCGACCGCTTGGCAAGCGGCGCCGGATCGACTAGATGAGCCCCGCAGCGGAACGCAAGCGATCGCGTTCGGCTGCAGGCGAAGGCGTCAGGCAGGTTGACTGCGCCCGATTGCAGGCCCGAGCGGCCGCAAGCCACGCCCAGGAGATGCACGCACTCCCAACCAGCCCGGCGAAACCGGCCGGCGCAAGGCGCGCGACGCGGAGAGGTGGCCGAGTGGTTGAAGGCGCACGCCTGGAAAGTGTGTATACGGGGAACCGTATCGCGGGTTCGAATCCCGCTCTCTCCGCCAGACCTTCGTTAGCGCACTGAATAACTGCGCTTTTCTGCTAATTTCTGCAGATAGCCCACAGCTACCTGTCAGGTTTGGCCCCTTGCACGATCCCGCGCCGAACCATTCGGCACCGGTCCTGGCGGAAGCCCGCATCGAGGGCGAAGGCATAGTGAGGCGGCGGAGGCCCTATCGCCTGGTCGGGCGTTGGTTCCATGCATCCTGTCAGGACGAGCACACCGAGGAAGTGTTGCAGGGGGGCGCACGATGACCGCTATCGCGGCGAAGCTGCTATGAAGGACATTTCCATGATTCTCCATACTGCGCCGATGACCGCCTCCGCCCTCGAAATCCTCAAGACCGTTTATGGCTATGATGCCTTCCGGGGACCGCAGGCGCGCATCGTCGAGCATGTGATCGCCGGCAACAACGCCTTCGTGCTGATGCCGACGGGCGGCGGCAAGTCGCTGTGCTACCAGATCCCCGCGATCGTCCGCCCGGGAATGGGCCTCGTCGTATCGCCGCTACTGGCGTTGATGACCGACCAGGTTGCGGCCCTGCGGCAGGCCGGCGTGCGTGCGGCCGCGCTCAATTCCGACCTTGCGCTCGACGACCGCCGCTCCCTGTGGCGCGACATCCGCACCGGCCAGCTCGACCTTCTCTATGTCGCGCCCGAAACGCTGCTCAGGCCGGACGTGCTGGAACTGCTCGAGGGCGTGAAGCTGTCGCTGATCGCCATCGACGAGGCGCACTGCCTATCACAGTGGGGGCATGATTTCCGGCCTTCCTATCGCCAGCTCGACGCGGTGGTGACGCGCTTTGCAGGTACCCCGCGCATGGCGCTGACGGCGACTGCCGACGAGCCGACGCGCGCGGAGATCCTGTCGCATCTCGCCATCGCCGAAGCGGATGCCTTCATCGCCGGTTTCGACCGGCCCAACATCCGCTACGCCATCGAGGAAAAGGACAATCCGCGCGCCCAGCTCAAGGATTTCCTCAAGCGCTACGAGGGCGAGAGCGGCATCGTCTACTGCCTGTCGAAACGCCGGACCGAAGAGACCGCTGCCTGGCTGCAGGGCCTCGGCTACGATGCGCTCGCCTATCATGCCGGCATGGACAAGGCGGCGCGCGAGGCCAATCAGGTGCGCTTCCAGCATGGCGAGGCGGTCATCATGGTCGCCACCGTCGCCTTCGGCATGGGCATCGACAAGCCCGACGTACGCTTTGTCGCCCATATCGACCTGCCGGGCAGCATCGAGGCCTACTACCAGGAGACCGGCCGCGCCGGGCGCGACGGCCTGCCGTCCGATACGCTGATGCTCTATGGCTACGACGACATCGCGTTGCGCAGCCGCTTCATCGAGGAATCGCAGGCGCCCGACCAGCGCAAGCGCATGGAGCGGCAGAAGCTCGACGCGCTTTTGGGACTGGCAGAGACCGCAAGCTGCCGCCGGCAGGTGCTGCTGTCCTATTTCGGCGACGATTGCGAACCCTGCGGCAATTGCGACACCTGTGCCGAGCCGCCAAAGCTCTTTGATGGCGCCATCGCGGCGCAAAAGGCGCTGTCGTGCATCTACCGCACCGGCGAGCGCTTCGGGCAGGCCTATATCGTCGACGTGCTTCTGGGCGTGGACAACGAGCGTATCGCCCAGTTCGGCCATGACCGCATCTCCACCTATGGCATCGGGAAAGAGCACGACAACCGCACCTGGCGGGCGATCCTGCGCCAGCTGATCGCACTGCGCCTGATCGACGTCGACCTCACCGGCCATGGCGGCCTGTCGATCGCGCCCGCCGGCCGCGACTTCCTGCGCAACAAGCCGGCGCTGATGCTGCGCGTGCCGGCCCCGCCGCGCGCCAGGCGCGGCAAGGTCGCGCGCGGTGCTGCGCAGTCCGCCGTCTCGGAGGCGGACCACGACCTGTTCCAGGCGCTGCGCCAGAAGCGCACGGAGATCGCGCGCCTCCAAAACGTTCCGCCCTATGTGATCTTTCACGACAAGACGCTGATCGAGCTCGCTGCGGCGCGCCCGGCATCGCGCGCGGAAATGGCCAACGTGCCCGGTGTCGGCGAGGCAAAGCTCGACCGCTACGGGCCGGCTTTCCTTGCCGTCATCGCCGAGTACGCATGACGAGATGGTGTTGGGATGACAACCTGGGCGGACAGCCCATCTTGCTCACCGTGAACAGGCAAGACCGCGCAGCTTCGCTGCGGCCGGTCACCGCTTGGCTTGCGACTGCATTTCGTAGGCGCGCTCGAATTCGGCATGCGCCTTCTGGATATCCTCGGGCCAGGTCGACTTGATGTAGGACAGCACGGCGATGATGTCCTCGTCCGGCAATGTCCCTTCGAAAGCCGGCATCCTGGACTTGTAGTCCTTCAGCTTGGCGCCTTCCGTCACCCCGAGCTTGGTGATGTCGAACAGCAGCTGGTCGGCGTGGTGCCAGGTATGGCCGTCGGCATCGTGCGGCGGGGCCGGCAGGTATCCGTCCTTGTCGGGCGTCTGCCAGTCGGCCTGGCCCTCAAGGTTGGCGCCATGGCAGACGGCGCACGTGCCGAGATAGACCGCCTTGCCGCGGGCGACGACCTGTGCATTTCCCGGCCGGAGAAGTCCTCCGGATCCGCCCGGAAGCAATGCGTAGGCCAGCACCGCAGCCGCGGCGGCGACGAGCACGCCCGCACCCAGAACGACGTATCTTGTCAGCATGGTCCCCACCCTCGCCTGCCGGCCGCAGACGTGATGGCCACATCCTAGCGGGGAGCCGCCGGCCCCTCAATCGTCGGGGCCTGCGGCCTCTGGACACGCCCGGCCCGGCGACGGCGTTGCCGCCCGGTTCAGCAGCGATGCGCTGCGGCCGGAAAACTCAGCCCGCCAACGGGTGCCGGGACGCCCCGACGGCAAGGCTTTCCGCCTTCGGCGTGCGCATGGCAAAGGATGCGATCAGGAAAGCCTGCAGCATGACTGCGGCATAGGCCGCAAGAATGATCGCACAGGGGACGACGAAGTTGAGCTGGGGCGCCGCGCCGAGGATCACCGGCATCGTCCAGGACACGGCCGAGACCACGCCGCAGCCGATCAGCGCCGCTTTCCTTCCGGGCGTTATGCCGTCCAGCAACCGGCTGCCGATCCGCTGGTTCAGGAAGGGCAGCACGAGCCGATGGACGGCGATGCCGTTGAGGGTGAGGATCGCCACGATCGTCACCTTGGCCCAGAGCTTCGGGTTGAGCAGTTTTTCCGGCTCGGTTGCCTGGTAGAGCAGCAGGAAACCGACGCCGGAAAACCACAGCAGCGCGAGCCCCAGGGCGACGAAGCGGCTGATCCATTCGACATCGCCGACGAGTTCCGCCGTCAGCGGCGAGCGACGGTAGCGCGACAGCAACAGGTCGAGGAAGAGCGCGCCGCCGAAGCCCAGCACCAGGCCGCCGAAATGGATCAGCCTGAGCGCGGTGCGCAGATGGGTGGCGACGTGGGGCGAGACGAGGTCCAGACCGTTCAAGTTTGCGCTCCGGGAAAGACATGGCAACGCCCCGCGTCCCCGAAACGAGGACGCGCCCGGCCTGCCTGAACTGCGACGTTGGCGAATTTCTTGACCCGGCGCAGCCGCTCCTGCGGTTACGACCAGACTGTCTCTCCCTAGGTAATATGATTTTTTTAGTCAAGTATAAGAATGCGCTGAACTAGCCAATATCGCGCTATCCCGGGCGAAGGCATCGCGGACCGCACCGCACGGGCGTGGCGTCGGCGACGGCCGCAAACAGGAGTTGCATGGCGACGGCAACCGCGTCGCAAAACATGGCTGCCTGCCTGGCGCGCATCACCCGCCGCCGCCTGCGCAGAATCGTCAGGACCGAAGCGGAACCCAGGCGCCGGCTTCGGTGCGGATCAGGCGCGGCGAGGCGATGGCGCCATGGATGCGCGTCACCAGCGAAGCGTCGTGCGCGCCGATCGCCTGACGCCAGACATCGCCCTGCAGCATGGCGAAGATGGAGGCGACGGGCCTGATGCCGGCCTTGGCCAGGAGCTTCAGTACCGCCAGCATCGAAGTGCCGGAACTGATGACGTCGTCGACGACCAGCACGCGCCGGCCTTCGAGCAGCGGCAGCATGCGCGGGTCGAGGTAGAGCCGCTTGGCATGCTCGGGGCTGGTGATCGAACTCATCGGCGCGGACAGCTCCTCGCTGTACCAGAATTTTCTGGACGTCCCGAGCGCCACCATCCTGCCGTGACCGAGGCGCCGGGCCACGCCGTTGGCCAGCGGCAGGCCGAGCGTCGGCACGCCGATGACGACCTCGGGGCCGTAGGCCCGGGCATGGGCGGCCATGGCATCCGACAAGGCATCCTCGACGGCGAAGCTCGCCTGGTTGACGATCATCGAGGCCACAGCGCGGCTGCCGTCGCCCGGCAGGACCCTGATCGGCAGCGCGATCTGGCGCCCATCGGCCAGCGACGCCGGGTAGAGGTCGCTGAAGCCGTCGGAAGGCGCGGTGTCGAACGTGCCTGCGGGAAAAACCGTCTGCCAGAATTCATGCGGAGCGAGTGGCACAATGGGCCTTTCTGATGCAGAAGGGATACGTGGCGCCGATGGCCCTGGGCGCCGCTGAAAGCAGCGAGGCGGGCCGAACGGAGTTTGCGTGATGACATCGACGGCCGGGCACGACAAGGGCGAAATCGAGATGCTGACGGCGCTGCGCCGCGACATCCACGCCCATCCCGAGCTCGGCTTCGAGGAGGTGCGCACGTCAGGCATCGTGCAGAAGATGCTGACGGACGCCGGCATCGCCATACAGACGGGCCTCGGCAAGACCGGCGTCGTCGGCACGCTGAAGCTCGGCGACGGGTCGCGACGCATCGCGCTGCGCGCCGACATGGACGCGCTCGCCATGCCCGAAATGGCCGAAGAGCGGTCCTACAAGTCGACCATAGAGGGCAAGATGCACGCCTGCGGCCATGACGGCCACACTGTCATGCTGCTGGGCGCCGCACGCGCGCTCGCCCGCCGCAGGAATTTTTCCGGCACCGTGCACTTCATCTTCCAGCCGGCCGAGGAAGGCCGCGGCGGCGCCAAAGCGATGATCGCCGACGGCTTCTTCAGGCAGTTCCCGGTCGATGCCGTCTACGGACTGCACAACATGCCCGGCATCGCGCCCGACAGCATGGCCGTGGTGGCAGGGCCGCAGCTCGCCTCCTCCGACCGCTGGACCGTCACCTTCAAGGGCATCGGCACCCACGGCGCCAAGCCGCACCTCGGCCGCGACGCGATGACCGCCGCCGGCCAGTTCCTGACCGCGCTGCACGCCATCGTCGCCCGCCGCGTCGACCCGCTGCAGCCGGCGGTGGTCAGCGCCTGCGCGATGGAAGCCGGCAGCTTCGAGGCGCTCAACGTCATCCCGGACCTGGTCAAGATCGGCGGTACGTCGCGCGCGTACTCGGCCGCCGTGCGCGACCAGCTGGAAGAAGAAATCGGCGCGCTTGCCGAAGGCTCGGCGCGGGTCTACGGCATTGAGGCGGAATACCACTACTTCAGGCAGATGCCGCCCGTGGTGAACGACCGCGACGCGACCCGCCGGGCGCTGGCGGCGGCGCAGGCGGCGCTCGGCATCGACAAGGTGATGACCGAGTTCCCACCGTCCACCGCCGGCGACGACTTCGCCATGTTCAGCCAGGAGGTGCCGGGCGCCTATGTCTGGCTTGGCAACGGCCCCGCCGTCGATGGCGCCCTGCACCACAACAGCCGCTACGACTTCAACGACGACGCGCTGGCGAGCGGCGTGAGGTTCTGGACGACGCTGGTCGAGCAGGAACTCGCGGCGGCGTAGGCGACGAAGTCGTTCAGCGGCAAGCCTTCAAGGCGGTCGTCCATGAAGGCCACTCAGGAGCTATCGACCCCCACTCCGGTTTGCTGCGCAAACCACCTCTCCCCCGTTCGACGGGGGAGAGGAAAGTGGCCGCAGGCTCGGCACCCTTTCCTCTGCCTCACGAAATTGGTGCGCGAGGAACACAGGTTCCGCCAGGTCAGCGACCTGCAAGATCGGCGCTTCCTCTCCCTCACTAAGTGGGGGAGAGGTGGCACGGCGAAGCCGTGACGGAGTGGGGGCCTTCCGTTATGCTACAAGGCGCTACTCCGCCTTCAGCCTGTCATAGAGCAGCTTCAGCACCGCGGCGCTCTCGACCTTCAGCGCCACCGACACGGGCGAGCCATCCTCCGAAACCGTCAGCGCGCCGGCGTCGCGCGTCGTGCCGGTGTCGACAGTGAGCTTCAGCGTCTCGCGGGTGAACTGTGCCTCGTCGAGCGCCAGAAGCATGACGCAGGGGTCGTGCAGCGGCCGGCTCTCGCCGCCCGTGGTCGACTGGAAATAGGCGTCGATCAGCGCACCCGAGGCGACCGCGGCCGGCACGCCGGATGCCTGCAGCATGGCGGTGTCGTCGCGCGTGGCGCGGACCTTGCGGGTGACGTCGAGCGGGATCAGCGTCATGTCGAGCCCGGCGGCGAAGACGATCTCGGCGGCCTCGGGGTCGGCGGCGATGTTGAACTCCGCGCGCGGTCCTATGTTGCCCGGCTCGTAGACCGCGCCGCCCATGGCGATGACGCGGCCGATGCGCTGTGCGGCCTCGGTATGATCGGTGACGAGGCGGGCGATGTTGGTGAGCGGGCCGAGCGCCAGAACGTCGATGGTACCGGCGTCGGCCGCCTGGAGCGTGTCGCGCAGCCAGGCGACGGCGTCGCCGGCCACCGGCTGCGCCAAGGCATCGGGGAAGGCCACGCCGCCGAGGCCGTCATCGCCGTGGATGTCGGCGGTGTCGAAGCCTTTTCGCGACAGCGGGCCGGCGGCGCCAGCAATCACGGACACGTCGACGCGGCCTTCGAGCGCCAGGATGCGGCCGGCGTTGCGCGTGGTTGTGGCGATGCCGATGTTGCCGGCGACCGTGGTGATGCCGATGACGTCGAACTCGGCCGACTTCAGCGCCAGAAGGATCGCCACCGCATCGTCGATGCCGGGATCGGTGTCGATGATCACCTTGCGGGTCGGGGTCTGCTGCATGGCGCGGCCTTTCATGCCAGTCTCAAATCAAGTCCGGTTTCGCTTCGCATCATCGCATCAAGGGAATCAAGCCGAAATGCTCGCACCAGCCTCCGGGCGAACCGGACTGGCACAGCGGAAACCGGTTCCGATTTTTGGAGCCATGCATTAGAGGCGAGGCCATGACCAAGACAGCTCCCCTGCCCGCCGACCTGCTCATCGATCCCGCCGACGAAATCATGATCCGGCAGGACCTCGTCCTCGTGGCGCTCGGCAAGCGCCAGGCCGACCGACTCGTCCAGTTCGGCCGCGTGCTCGACGTGCACACCGGCACCTGGATGGACGATTGCGAGGTGGCGATCCGCGGCCGGCGCATCGCCTATGTCGGCCCCGCCGGCAGCTTTACGGGCACCGCGCGCGAGACCGTCGACCGCACCCATCTGGCCGCCGTGCCGGGCTTCGGCGAGGTGCACAAGCACATCGAAAGCTCGCACCTGACGCCCGAACATGAGGCGGCGCTCGTCATGCCGCGCGGCAACACCTGGACCTGCGAGGCGAGCCACGAATTCTCCAACGTCAACGGCCCGAACAACCTCGCATTCTGGCTGACGGCGCGCCGCGCCGGCTCGCCGATGAAGATTTTCCCGCTGCCCGGCTCGGCCGTGCCGCCGACGGCCTATGAAGGTGGCGGCGGGCATTTCGGCTATGCCGAGCAGATCGGCTTCCTCGGCGAGAGCACGATGGTCGCCGGCCTCGACGAGGTCATGGACTGGCCGGCCGTGTGGAACCCGGAGAACCCGTCCTACGGCAGGCTGTGGGGCATGATCCAGGCGACCTTCGAAAAGCGCGGCGTGGTCGAGGGCCATGGCGCCGGCCTGCGCGACCTGGCCTCGATCAACGCCTTCGCCGCCGCAGGCCTCTCCTCCGACCACGAGGCGTGGACGCCCGAGGAGGCGTGGGACAAGCTCAGGCGCGGCATCTTCATCGAGATTCGCCCGCATTCGATGCCCGACATCATCAAGGGCCTGCTCCAGCGCGGCCTGCGCGACTGGAGCCAGGTGGCGTTCGCCACCGACGACCGCAGCGCCTCGGACACGCTGAAGATGGGCGCGACCGACCACAATGTCCGCCTCGCCATCGAAAGCGGGCTTGCGCCCGAGATCGCCTACCAGTGCGTGTCGATCAACCCGGCGCGGCACATGCGGCTGACGCCCTTCGTCGGCTCGATCGCGCCCGGCCGCTTCGCCGACATGGTGCTGCTCGACAAGGCGGCAACCGTGTCGATCGCCGAGGTCTGGGCCGACGGCGAGCAAGTGTCCGAGGGTAAGACCTTCACCGGCCACCTGCCAGGTATCGACTGGCCGGACTGGGCGACGAAGACCGTCAATGTCGGCCGCAACCTGACCGCCCAGGACTTCGCGATATCGGCCGAGCCGGGCCGCGCGACGATGCAGGCGGCGCTGCTGCGCCCGTTCCATTGGGACGACAACTTCATCACCACCGAGTTGCCGGTGGCGGATGGCGACGTGCAGCGCGATGCTGAGCGCAACATCACCAAGTTCGCAGTCGTCGACCGCTATTCGGGCAAGGGCCGGGTGGCAAAAATGTTCTGGCTCGGCTGCGGCCCCAAGACGCCCGACACGGCCGTCGGCTGCACGGTGGCGCATGACCAGCACAACATCTGGGTCGTCGGGTCTTCGGACGCGGCGATGGCCGAAGTGGTCAACCGCATCTCGGAAAACCAGGGCGGCTGGGCGCTGGTCACCGGCGGCAAGCTGGTGGCCGACGTGCACTACGAGGTCGGCGGGCTGATGACCAACCGTCCCGCCGAAGCGCTCGATGCCGAGATGGAAAAGCTCTATGCCGAGGCCAGCAAGATCGACTGGCTCTACGAGCCGACCTTCTCGCCGCGCTGGTTCCCCGGCTTCCCAGAGCGGCTGCAATTCGCCACGCTGACCTGTGCGCCCTGGCGTTGGGTGCTTGTGGCTCCCACGGATGCGGTGCCCGAGGGGTTCGTGAACGTGCAGACGGGCGAGAGCCACAGGGTGGTTTGGTAGGGCGGTACCCTCATGGTGAGCCTGTCGAACCATGGGGGGGGCTTGTCGCGCCGAAGATTGTGCCTGGCGCCCTCGTGGTTCGACAGGCTCACCATGGGGGCTACTGAGGCGGCGGCGCCAATCGACCCCCACTCCGGTTTGCTGCGCAAACCACCTCTCCCCCGTTCGACGGGGGAGAGGTAGGCAATTGCGGGCGCTGCGCCCTTCCTCTCCCCTACGAAGTGGGGGAGAGGTGGCACGGCGAAGCCGTGACGGAGTGGGGGATTTCTGTCAGTCTGGCGGACACGTCCACGCAGCAGTACGGCTCCGCGGCCTCTCATCCTGAGATGCGAGCCCGCGAGGCCGTCGGCCAAGTCGCCAAAGCCTTAGCGAGCGAGCCTCTTAGAGCGGATTTCTGATTGATTGAATCATTTGGGATTCCTGTTTTGAGCAGATTGTGATTCAAGATGCTGGCTGGGT
>NZ_JARDJI010000022.1:0-85092 GCF_039907765.1 Mesorhizobium sp. CC13
ATCCCCCCGAACAAGCTGCACGCTAACAAATACTGACAATACGCGTACAACTTGTTCGGCGACGATCACACAACCAAAATATCAACAGGTTTATTTGGAACTTGGTCGTGGGTGCGGAAGTTGCGCTGCGGCCATCGGAACGACGGTTCGGTCAGGCTGCTGGCAACACCACGCGTTTAGAACCGGGCTCCAGCTGCGCGCATCGGCGAACGGTCGTCATGTGCATAGTGGTGCGTTGAAATTCCTCACATAAATTGTGTTGCAAGCACGCGACCGACAGATATGCCCGGGAAAACGCAAGCCATGCTAGTGGCTTAGGGCGTTCCGCGCATGCTCTTCTATCTCGCCGTCGTCCAGATGCGATTGGCCTGCGACGGGATGTTGGCAAAGGCGCCCCCGAGCACCGACCTGGCCACGGACGGCGTTGCTGTCGAAACCCTTGTCGGCGTTGACCAGGCCGGCGGCGGCACCTGCGTCGCCCCGCCTTGCAGTCGGCCATGTTGCCGCCGGTCAGCAGAAAGGCCACCGGCCCAGCTTCTGTCGTCTCCCTTGCCTGTGGGCCGGCACGTTAGGAACGGCAAATGGCAGGTGTTCCACGGCTTCTCTACCGGGTCATTGTCCCATCCGCGCGGTTATCTGGATGATGTTGTTGCAGGTCGTCGAGCACTCGCTTGGTCTTAGAGCAATTCCAGGAAAAGCGCGCAGCGGTTTTCTGTCCGGAATTGTGCAAAAACAAGGAGATAGAGCGTTTTCGCGATTCGAAGAAAAGCGGAAATACTCTAGAGCAGGTGCCTGGATAGTTGCTATGCGGATTTCAGATCACACAGCGGAAAGGGCAGGTCCGGTGACCGGGATCCGTCGCATGAACCGCATCGGCACCGCGAAAAATTCTGATCTCGAGCTAGATCACTATAGCTCAGGGCGGCGTCGGAACAGAGGTGCGAATCGGGATGCACAATGGCCGTTCGTGCACCGGGTCGGTGATGACGCGGCAGGAAATGCCGAACACGTCCTCGATCTGCGTTTCGCTCATCAGCCTCTCCGGCTCTCCCACGGCGACGACCGCTCCGCCCTTTAGGAACACCAGGCGGTCGGCATAGCGGGCGGCGAGGTTGAGATCGTGCAAGACGAGCACGACGGTGCGGCCATGCTCGTGGTTGAGGCGCTTGACCAGGTCGAGGCAATCGATCTGATGGGCCATGTCGAGGTGGTTGACCGGCTCGTCGAGGCAGATGATGTCGGTCTCCTGCGCCAGCACCATCGCGATCCAGACGCGCTGCAGCTGGCCGCCCGACAGCGAGCCGAGGCGCCGGTCGGAGAGGTGCGAGACGCCGGTGCCGAACATCGCCGCCCGGATGGCTTCGCCGTCGGCAGCACTCCAGGGCTGCAGCATGGTCTGGTGGGGGTAGCGCCCGAGGCGAACCAGCTCCTCGACGGTCATGTCGTCGGGCGCGGAGGGGTTCTGCGCCAGAAGTCCGATGTGGCGGGCGAGTTCCTTTTCCTTGAGGCCCGAGATCGGCAGGTCGCCGAGCCGTATCTCGCCCGATTTCGGCTGGTGCAGCCGGCGGATGGCCCGCAGCAACGTGGACTTGCCGCAACCGTTGGGGCCGGCAAGCACCGTCACCTTGCCCTTCGGGACATCGAGATCGATGGCCGAGAGCGCGGTCGCCGCACCGTAGGCAACCGTGAGGGCGGCGACGGAAACGGCTTTATCCATTGGTGTTTCCCCTGCGCAGCACGAGGTAGAGGAAATAGGGCGTGCCGATGACCGCGGTGACCGTGCCTGCGGGCACTTCGGTGGGCGCAAACAACACGCGGACGATGAGATCGGCGCCGACGAGCATGATGGCGCCCAAAAGGAAGCTGGCGACGATGCCCGCCATGACCGGCCGGCCGACGATCAGCCGGGCGAGATGCGGCGCCATCAACCCGACGAAGCCGACGCCGCCGGCAAAAGCAACCGCGAATGCCGTCAGCGCCGAGGCGAGCGCGAAGACCAGGATGCGGAAGGCAGGCAGGGTGAGGCCGAGGCCGCGCGCCGAGACCTCGTCGAGATCGGTGGGCGGCAGGCGTCGCGCCACGGCGAAGACGCCGACCATGGCGATGGCCAATCCGATGGCGACCACCTGGACCTCGCCCCAGTTGATCTCATTGACCGCGCCGGCCAGCCAGCGGCTCGCCTGGGTGACGCGGTAGATCGGCCCGACGATCATCAGGATCAACGTTCCGGCCTTGCAGACGGCGCCGACGGCGATGCCGAACAGCAAAAGCCGCACCGCCGACGACGCCTGTTGACCCGAGAGCAGGAAGACGGCCGCAATGGCTATGCTGGCGCCGATCATCGCCGCCACCGGCTGCCAGACGATCGAGGTGACGAGCGCATTGCTCTCGTCGGACAAAAGCGCCAGGAAGATGACGACGCCGAGGCCGGCGCCGCCTATGACGCCGAGCACGCCGGGCGAGGCAAGCTCGTTGCGCGTCACCTTCTGCAGCAGGTAGCCCGACACCGCCATGGCGCCGCCGGCGAGAATGGCGATGGCGACGCGGGGCGCGCGCAGCTGCAGCACCACGACCCGTTCGCCGCGCGAACCCTCTCCGAGCAGGATTTCGACGATGCGGCGCGGATCGATCCAGGTCGAGCCGAAGCCGACGCCGAACAGCGCCAGGACGACGGCGACAACGCCGATAATGGCGACCGCGATCCAAGCGCGGCGGTTGAGGCGGGAAAGCGCGGAACGGCGCGGCAGCGCGAGGCTCATGCAATGCGCCTCCGGAGCAGGACGAGCAGCAGGAGGCCGCCGACGATGGCCGTGACCGCGCCCACCGGCGCCTCGCGCGGATAGATGGCGAAGCGCGCGACGATGTCGGCAACCGTCGTGTAGAGCGCGCCGACGAGGGCTGCGGCAGCGATCTGCAGACGGTGACCGAGCCCGACCAAAGCGCGAGCCGCATGCGGCACGACGAGGCCGACGAACATGACCGGCCCGGCCATGGCGACGGCCGCACCGCTGAGCAGCGCCACCGCGAGGAAGGCGAGCCCCCTGACGACGCCGAGCGGCACGCCGAGCCCGCGCGCGGTGGAATCGTCGGTCTGGAGGATGTCGAGCGGCCGCGCCAGCGCAACGGCGAGGCCTGCGCCAACGAGCACGAACGGCAGGCCGTTGAGCGCCAGCCCGAGCTTGCGGTCGGCAAACGAGCCGGCCAGCCAGAACAGCAGCTGGTCGAGCATGGTTTCGTTGATGGTCAGCACCACATGGACGAAACTGTCGAACAATCCGGCGAAGGTGACCCCGACCAGCACGATCCTGAGCGGCGACATGCCGCCGGCTGCGGAGGCCAGGCCGAAGACGATGACGCTGGTCAGAAGTGCGCCGGAAGCCGCGGCAAGCGACAGGCCGGGAAGCGAGCCCACGCCGAAGATGCCGCTGGCCATGACGACGGCGAAGGCAGCACCTGCATTGAGGCCGAGCGTATCGGGCGAGGCGATGCGGTTGCGCGACAGGGTCTGGACGACGACGCCCGCGACACCGAGCGCAGCGCCCACCAGCGGCGCCATCAGCGCCCGCGGCAGGCGCAATTCCTGGATCACGACATGTGTCTCACTGCCGTCGAAGGCGGTCAGCGCCGCCCAGATTTCCTGGGCCGGATACAGCCGGTAGCCAAAGGCGAGGCTCAGATACATCAGCACAAGCAGGCTCATCACCAGACCGGCGATGAGCGACCGGTGCCCGATGCGCCAGCGCGCTCGGATGCTCGTGGTCGACGAAGCGAGTGGCACGCACAGGCCTTAATATGAGCTTGACAGTCAGGGTTTGTTCTGACCCTTTGCCAAACCTTCTCTACTTAGTCAAGTTTGGATCCCTTGCCATGAAGCTCTTCGTCAAAGCCATGTTCGGCCTAGCCTTGGCCGCCTTCGGCCCGAGTGCCGCCTCCGCCCACGAGGTCAAGCACGCCATGGGCGTGACCGACGTGCCCGATAACCCGCAGCGCATCGTGGTGCTGACCAACGAGGGCACTGAAGCCGTGCTCGCCCTCGGCTTCAAGCCGGTGGGCGCCGTTCGATCCTGGACGGGCTCGCCCTGGTACAAGCACATCGCCGACAAGATGGACGGCGTCGAGGTGGTGGGCGAGGAATCGGCCGTCAATCTCGAACTGATCGCCGGCTTGCAGCCTGACCTCATCCTCGGCAACAAGACCCGCCAGGAAAAGATCTACGACCAGCTCTCGGCCATTGCGCCGACGGTCATGTCGGAGCGCCTGCGCGGCGACTGGAAGCTGAACTACGCGCTCTATGCCGACGCGCTGGGCAAGAAGGCCGAGGGCGAGGCCGGGCTGAAGGCCTTCGACGACAAGGCCGCCAAGCTGGCGGAAGCGCTGGGCGACAAGAAGGCCGAGAAGGTGTCGCTGATCCGCTTCATGCCGGGGCTGACCCGCATCTATTTCAAGGATACTTTCCCCGGCATGATCCTCGATCAGATCGGCATCGCGCGCCCGGCCGTACAGGACAAGCCGGGCTTCGCCGACGACGTTACGAAGGAGCGCATCCCCGACTTCGACGGCGACCGGCTGTTCTACTTCGTCTACGAGACCGGCAACGGCAAGGCGAGCAAGCAGTCGGAGGAGTGGCTGGCCGAGCCGCTGTGGCAGAACCTGCCGGTGGTCAAGGCCGGCAAGGCCGTGGCGGTGGACGACGCCGTGTGGAACACCGCCGGGGGCGTGATCGCGGCCAACCTTCTGCTCGACGACGTCGCCCGCGTCTACGGCGTGACCCCGTAGCAGCTTCCGACAGGCGAGGGCGAATCGCGTCCGGTTTGCGGGCGTGGCCACCCGGCTTCGACGCACTGGCTTCGCGCGCAACGTTTCGGCTGCGACCCTGGCTGCGGCCGAGCCCTTTGGTTCCCTTTCGGGATTCCGCGATCCGACTCGCATTCGTCATTGCGCTTCGCGAGCGCATGGTGGAGGCCGATCGCGTCTCGGCGCTGCCCCACGTCGAGCCGAAGGTTGCGACGCGGTCGATCGCGTTACCGAAGTGTGGTCGACCTCGTCGGCAGGTCGGTACTTGGGCGGCGCCTTCGCCGACATCCCGTCGCAGTCCAATCGCATCTGGGAGTAACTGCTTGCGTCGCAGTGGGCGCTACGAGAGAAGGGCAGCCACTCGGTGACACTATTCCGACAAAGCGTCCTTTGGGGGCTGTCCTGGCCGGCAACATGGAGCGGGGGACCCTGTGAGTTACGCGCCCGTTCGGCTCATATTTCAGCGTCTCTTCAATGCAGAGCCACGAGCCGCCTACAACCGTACCTCCACCATTCTCGGCAGGCCGGCTACACCGGCGCAACGCAGATTTTGGCCGGCACCACGGCGAACGATCGATGCATTTGTTCCTGCGGGCCGCGGTCCTAGACTCCGAGCCGCTCTTCCACCAGCGCCGGGATTGCTTTCAGGGCAAAAGCGCGGAAGGCGGCGGTGACGGGGGACGGCGGAACGTCGCGCCGCTCGACCAGCCCCACCTTGCGGCTTGCCGCCGCATCGGCTAGTTCCAGCACCGCCACGCCGTCATGCGCATCGTGCATGGTCAGCGAAGGCAGGATGGTGAGCCCAAGTCCCGCCTTCACCAGCGCCACCAGCGATGTGACGTTGTAGACGGTGATCAGCGACTGCGCCGAGAGTAGCTTGTAATCCTCCGCCTCGATCCGGTCGGAAGCGCCATTGCGGATCAGCGTCGCCGCATTGAGGTCGCTCCATTCGACGGGGCGTTGCAGGCGGCAGAGTTCGTGGTCGTCCTTGCAGAGCAGCTTGAACCGGTCGCTGAAGAGCGGCGTGAACTCTACTCCGCCGCCGGTACGGCTTTCGCCGGCGATGCCGATGTCGGCGACGCCGCTTTCCACCATGCGCCGCACTTGCGCGCTGTCGATGTCGAACAACTCGACCTGCACCTGCGGCCGCGCTTCCAGAAAGCGTTGCAGGATCGGCGGCAGCACGTTCGTCGCCACCGATGGCACCGAGGCGATCGACAGGCTGCCGATGCGGCTGTGCGCAAATGCGCGCATGATGCTGACTGACTTGTCGAAACTGCGGATCTGCTCGCGGCCGAGGTCGAGCATCAGGTTGCCGAGGGCGGTCAGGCTGTTCTTGCGGTCGGTCTGGAACAGTGGCCCGCCGATCTCATCTTCCAGCTGCTTCAGGGTCATCGATACGGCGGAGGCGGTGCGGCCGACCACATCGGCTGCATCTTTGATGTTCCCGCTCTCCGCCACCGTGACGAAGACCCGCAATGCTTCAAGTTTGATCATGGCGCCTATTTCAATTCTTCTGAAATTGATAACAGAAATATCTGCTTGATTGAAGCGGGGTGCTGGCGGATTTTTCGGTCGAACAGAATGGAGACCGGACATGGCAGAACGCTACGCCAACCTGATCGGCGGCCGGTGGAGGCAGGGCGGACGCTTCCATGAAAACAGGAACCCGTCAGACGTCACCGACCTGATCGGCCTCTATGCGCAGGCCGATGCGGCCGATGTCGAGGAGGCCGTTACCGCTGGCCGTGGTGCGATGCCGGCCTGGCGGGCAACCGGGCTCGAGCAGCGCCAGACGATCCTCAACCGCATCGGCACGGAACTGATGGAGCGCGCCGCCGAGCTTGGCGAGCTGCTCTCGCGCGAAGAGGGCAAGCCGCTGGCTGAAGGCCGCGGCGAGGTCTACCGCGCCGGCCAGTTCTTCACCTATCATGCGGCCGAAGTGCTGCGACAGCTTGGCGAGAACGCGGACTCGGTACGTCCCGGCATCGAGATCGACATGCGTCGTGAGCCGATGGGGTTGGTGGCCGTCGTCTCTCCCTGGAATTTCCCTGCAGCCACCGCCAGCTGGAAGATCGCCCCGGCGCTCGCCTACGGCAATGCCGTCATCTGGAAGCCGGCCAACGAAACGCCGGCATCGGCCTGGGCTCTGGCCGACATCATTCATCGCGCCGGCCTGCCGGACGGAACGTTCCAATTGCTGATGGGGCCAGGTTCGGTCGTCGGCAACGGGCTTGCCGGCCACCGCGACGTCGACGCGATTACCTTCACGGGCTCCTACGAGGTCGGCCGCCAGGTGGCTGTCGCCGCCGCGGCGAACCTCACCAAATTCCAGCTCGAACTCGGCTCCAAGAACGCATTGCTCGTCATGGACGACGCGGATCTCGACCTCGCCGTAGCGGCGTCGATTGGCGGCGGCTACTCCGGCACGGGGCAGAAATGCACGGCCTCCTCACGCCTTGTGGTGCATGAGCACGTCCACGACATTTTTGTCGAAAAACTCGCCGCCGCCGTGGCCGCGCTGAAGGTCGGCCACGCGTTGGCGGACGGCACACAGATCGGCCCGGTCGTCAGTGAGCGCCAGCTCGCGGCAAACCTTGCTTGGATGGAACGCGCCCGTGCCGCCGGCGCCAAAGTCGCGGTCGGCGGCGAGCGCCTGCAGATGGCACATGAGGGCTTCTACATGGCGCCGGCGCTCTTGACCGGCACGAACAATGCCATGGATTTCAACCGCGAGGAGATGTTCGCGCCCATCGCCGCCGTGCAGAAGGTCGGCTCCTACGAGGAGGGTCTCTCCGTGGTCAACGACACGCGCTACGGGCTGGTCGCGGGCATCTTCACTCGCTCGCTCGCCCGCGCGACCCATTTCCGCCGCCATGTCGACACCGGTTGCGTCATGGTCAACCTGCCGACGGCGGGAACCGACTATCATGTGCCGTTCGGCGGGCGGAAGGATTCGAGCTTCGGCTCGCGCGAGCAGGGCCGTTCGGCGGCCGAGTTCTACACCCAGGTCAAGACCGCCTATGTTCGAGCGGGGGAGCCGGAGTAAGGCCATGGACGCAAGTATCGCCACTCCTGTCGTCGACTGCCTGCAATATGCCAACTGGAGCCCGGGCGTCTTTGCTGAGATGCGGGCCGGGGGCGTGCACGCCGTTCATGCCACCATCGCCTATCACGAGAACTTCCGCGAGACCGTGGCCAACATCATCGCCTGGAACCGCCATTTCGAGCGCCATCCGGATCTCATCTTTCCGGGCCGCTGCGGGAGCGACATCGAACGGGCAATGCGGGAGGGACGCACGGCCATCTTCTTCGGCTTGCAAAACCCGTCGCCGATCGAAGACGACATCGGCCTGATCGAGATTTGCCACACGCTCGGCGTGCGCTTCATGCAGCTCAGCTACAACAACCAGTCCTTGCTTGCCACCGGCTGCTACGAGGGGGAGGATCCCGGCATCACACGCTTTGGCCGCCAGGCCATCGCCGAGATGAACCGCGTGGGCATGGTCATCGACATGAGCCATTCCGCCGAACGCTCCACACTGGAGGCGATGGAGATTTCCGCGCGGCCGGTCGCCATTACCCATGCCAATCCGCACTGGTGGCATCCAGCCCTGCGCAACAAATCGGATACGGTGCTGAAGTCGCTGGCGCGATCGGGCGGCATGCTCGGCCTGTCGCTCTATCCGCACCATATGAAGGACGGCTCGAACTGCACGCTGGAGAGCTTCTGCGCCATGGTTGCGGAGACCGCCTCGCGCTACGGCGTCGAGCATGTCGGCATCGGCAGCGATCTCTGCCAGGACCAGCCGGATTCGGTTGTAGCCTGGATGCGCAACGGCCGCTGGTCGAAGGTGACGGACTACGGTGAGGGCTCGGCGTCGGCAGCCGGCTTTCCCCGGCAGCCGAGCTGGTTCACCAGTAACGCCGACCTCGGAAACCTCCGCAACGGGCTGCGCAAGGCCGGGTTCGCCAACGAGGAGGTTGGCGGCATCATGGGTGGCAACTGGCTTCGGTTCTACACCCGATCTTTCGGACCGATGTCATGAACAACCGGGCGACAGCCATCACGACAGCGCCGGAGCTGGCCATGCGCTCACCCGACGTCGTCATGCGCCTGCGGCGGATCGGAGCGTCGTTTCCAACGCGGCTCAGCTTCCTGCGCAGCCTGATCCGGCGTCTCGCTTCGGGCGGTGCGACGGTGCGCCGCCCGCTCTGGCGCCTGGACGACCAAGGTTTTGGCGACGCGGTCTACACGCTCGAGCTGGGTGGGCACGACTACAGCCTCGTTGCCTTTTCCTGCCCGCTTCCCGACGAGAAGCGCTCCGACCGTGTCATCGCCGAGGCCTGGGACACCAGCTTCGTGCTTTATGACGGCATTCCCGACGATGCCGAGACAGAGCGGCTGCGGGAAAATGCGCCGCGGCAGGAGGCGGGACGTTTTGGTCCGCGCGACCTGGTGCTGAGCCGAGCCAACAAGTCCGTGCGCTTCTTCGAACATGTCGCCGACAGCCTGGCGCGTGGGCGGCAGCCGGAACGAGAGCGTCTTGGCGAGGTCGGTTACCTCCTGCGTACCACGGCCGTCTACGGCAACGGCAAGTTCGGCATTGCCGATCGCTTCGTGCTGGCGGAACGCGAGGGGCTGGCCGGTCCCTTCCAGGCCGAGATGCTGACGGTCTGGCTGATCCGAGAGTTCTCCCACGATCTCGTCGAGCACGTCGCCAGGTCCCGCGCGCCCGAAACCTTCGTGCCGCTTGCGCCGGAATTGCGCCGCCACATCGGGGTCGGCAATTCCACGGGTCTCGGCATGGCGCCGTTCCTGGCAAATCATCCGCAGCTCCTGAACAACTGGGTTTTCGCGCGCGAGACCGCACTGGCGCGGGTGAGGTCCAAACGATACCTGGATGCGGCATCGCTGGACCGGCTGGCCGAGCTCTGGCGGCAGGCCGGCATGCATCTCGACCAATGGTCGGTCGAGGACGATGCCTTGATGGCGCGCATCCTGGGTCTGCGAGGGGAGTGGGCCGAGGCCCAAGCCTGGATCGACCCCGCTAGGCTGCGGGCGGTATCGTCACCTGTGGCGTCACTGCTCGAGCGTTCGCAATTCATGTCGGTCGACTTCCAGGAGTTGCTTGCAGCGCTTGTCATCGAAATGGCGGGGACCGAGAACGACGATCTTGCCGACGGCATGGCAGCAGTGCGGGAAGCGACGCTGCAGCCAGGCATGAGGCTTGCGGCGCTTCGCAGGCTCCTGCGTGACCACTATGGCTGGGCCTTGATCGTCGCGTTCGACAGGCCGGCCGAGACCGCCCAGTTCTGGTACGTTTCGGAGGAGAAGCTGGAGCCCCGGCTCGGCCGCCGGACTTCCGAGCCTGGCGCGGATCTCGAGCTTCCGCTCGACATCGCAAGACAGGTGCAAGGCCTCGCCGCCGACCTTGCGGATGAGCCGGAAACGCAGACCGTCGCTGCTTTCCTCGCCCGCTTCCCGCAGCATCGACATGTGGTTCGGCGCATACAGACGGCGGCCACCGCTCCCTATTCTGAAATCCGCGACAACCTGCTCTCGGACCGCTGTCTGCCCATCAATATGCTGCGCTGCAAGCTCGCCTTCTTCGGTGCATCGAAGTTCGATCCGCGCTCGGATCGCTGGACACGCATCACGCTTTTCCAGGGCGCGCCGACGGCAGGCGAAATCGCTGCCGGCGAAACCGACGATTGCTGGCTTCCGGTGCTGCGATGACGACGATCCAACTGTCTTACAACGAAGTGCTGACGGTCGCCCGCAAGGCTGCCGGCGGGGCCGGATTGCCCCATGGCGTCGCGGAGGATGTCGGCGAGGCAGCCGTCTGGCTGTCGGCACGTGGCGTTGACGCTGTCTCAATCGTGGTCGATGCGCTTGGCAGCCCAGCGGAGATCCTCGGCGCCCAGGCGGCCATCGATGCTCTGTGCTGCGGCGAAACGGCGGAGATTGCTGCCGAGGGATGGAACTGCCGCCTGATGCTGATCGGCCTGGCTGGCGCTGTGGCAGCCGGTACGGAGATGAACCTCGCCGTTCGGAAGGCTGGGAATGTGGAGCCACTGGCGCGGATGGTCACCGCCGAGGCCTTGGTGCCGTCGGTGGTGGGTTTGCTGTTGTTGCCTTTCGCCGATGACGGTGCGCCCACCCCGCTCAGATCACATCGGCCAGCGGCAACCGATGCCGCAGCCTACGCGGCAGCACTTGGCCTGGCGGCGAAGACCTATGTGCCGGCTTCCGAACTGTCACGTGCCCGGGGCGCCGGTGCGGGCACCACCGACAACGATTGAGGAATTCCATGACAGTGCCGATGATGACGCTCGCCGCGGTGGAGCAGCTGTGCCTGCGCGCGCTGACGGCGGCGGGAGCCAGCGCGGGCAATGCGGCGGCCGTAGCCCGCTCGACGATGCTGGCGGAGCGCGACGGCATCCGCAGCCACGGCTTGCTTTACGTGCCGATCTACGCGGAACACGTCCGTTGCGGCAAGGTCGACGGCAGGGCGCGGCCAGCCGTTTCACAGCCGCGCCCCGGCGCGGTCGTCGTCGATGCGGCGACCGGGTTCGCCCATCCTGCGATCGATGCCGGGTGGGATCGTTTCATTGCCGCCGCACGGGTCAACGGTGTCGCCGCGATGACGGTGTTCAATTCCTATAATTGCGGCGTGCTCGGCCATCACGCGGAGCGCATCGCCGAGGCGGGACTGCTCGGCCTCTGCACGACACATGCGCCGGCTTCGATAGCGCCGCCGGGCGGGCGCTTGCCGGTCATCGGCACCAATCCGTTTGCGCTCGGCGTTCCCGATGGCGCAGGCGGTGCCGCGCTGGTGCTCGACCAGTCGGCGAGCGTGGTGGCGAAATCGGAGATCCTACTGCGATCGCGCGAGGGCAGGCCGATCGAACCTGGCTGGGCTATCGACGAGCACGGCGCTGGCACGCTCGATCCGGCCGCGGCGCTCAAGGGTTCGATGCTCCCCGCCGGTGGCCACAAGGGTTTCGGCGTCGGGCTTCTGGTGGAAACTCTCGCGTCGTGCCTTGCGGGCGCCGTGCTCAGCAAGGAGGCGAGCCCGTTTTCCGGAACCACGGGCGGTCCGCCGAGAACCGGACAGTGTTTTGTCGCCTTCGAGACCTCGGCCTTTTCGGCAGGCTTTTCGCGCCAGGTCGCAAGTCTCGTGGAAGCAATCGTCGGGCAAGGCGGCCGCCTTCCGGGTGGCGGCCGCCAAGCTGCCCGCCGCCGCACCGAGCGGGAGGGCGTGCTGGTCGACGCCGGTCTCGCGAATCGAATCGAAGTGCTCTGCTGCTAAAGTTTTTCTGAAATCCGGATCAGTTATTTCGGTTTGATAAAAGTCACAGCCTTCTACATCGTACCCTTCGAGGCCATCACAACGACAACAAAGGGAACTGCGATGAAGCTCAAGACATCCATACTTGCGGGAGTTTGCCTTGCCTGCATGGTTCTCGGCAGCAACGCTGCCGAGGCTACGGAATGCGGGACGAAGGATCCGATCACGATCGCCGAAATGACCTGGCTGTCTGCCGGCACCCTAGCCTACGTCACCAAGGCGATCCTTGCCGAAGGATATGGCTGCAATGTCCAGATCGTGCCCGGCGACACGGTGCCCACCGCATCTTCCATGCTGGCCAAGGGAGAGCCTGACATCGCGCCCGAACTGTGGGTCTCCACGGTCAAGTCGACCTGGGACCAGATGCTGGCGAAGGGCACCGTCTACAAGGCCGGTGACATCTTTGCCAGCGGCGGCCAGGAGGGTTGGTGGATCCCGGACTATATCGCCCAGGCGCACCCGGAAATCCGTTCCGTCAGCGACCTCAAGGACAACTGGCAGGTCTTCGAGGATCCGTCGAGCCCCGGCAAGGGCCGCTTCTACGCATGCCCTCCTGGCTGGGGTTGCGAGATCATCACCAACAATCTCGTCAAGGCACTCGGCCTGGAAGCGACCTACGAGGTCTATCCTACCGGTTCGGGTGCGAACCTCAAGGCCATGATCGCGCGGCAGGTCTCGCGCAAGAAGCCGTTCATCGGCTGGTACTGGGGGCCGACCGAGGTGATTGGCAAGTACAAGCTCAAGGTGCTCGAGATGCCGGCCTATGATCAGGCAAAGTTCACCTGCCTTACCGATGCCAAGTGCGAGAAGCCGGAACTGACGGGTTGGGCGGTCGGCGAAGTTGCCGTCGCGGCGACCACCAGTCTCAAGGAGAAGGCGCCGGCCGTTGCCGAATTCCTGTCGAAGATGCAGGTGCCCAACGTAGAGATCAGTGACGTGCTCGCCTGGGGAGACGACAACAAGGCGTCGCCCGAGGAGGTCGCCACCTATTTCTTCAAGAACTACGAAACGATCTGGACGAAGTGGGTCCCGGCCGATGTGGCCAGCAAGGTGAAGGCAGCGCTCTGATCGCAGCCTGGCGGGCACATCTTCCCCCGGACGCGCCGCACACCGCATATCACGCTTCGGCCGGATGCCTGACGCGCATGGGGCGCGGAACATGGCAACCGGCCGCGACGCGTGAGCGGCGAGGAGCGGATCGCCAACCTTTGAAAGGGTCATGCCATGGCAGACAATTTTCCCGAACTCGTCGACACGCGCGGGCTCCGCTTCGCGATCGACGACGGCTTCAGTTGGATCGTGGCGAACTACGGCGACACGCTGGAGCGGTTGCTGGGGCCGCTGCTCAAGCTTCTGGGCGCCATGGAGGCCTTCCTGCAGTGGTTGCCGTGGTATGTCACGATCGCCGGAATCGCCCTGTTGACCTACTCGGCCTCGCGAAGCATGAGGATGACGGGCGCCGCGGTGGTCATGCTGTTCTTCATCGGTGCGGTTGGCCTGTGGAACGATGCCATGGCGACGGTGGCCCTGATGCTCGCCGCGACCGTGGTGGCCGTTGTGGTCGGCATTCCGCTGGGCATCCTGATGGCGCGTTCCGACTGGTTGCGCTCGGTGGCGCTGCCGCTCCTGAACATCATGCAGACGCTGCCGATCTTCGTCTATCTCATTCCCTTCGTCATGCTGTTCGGTCCCGGCAAGATCCCGGCCATCCTCGCCACCGTGTTCTTTGCCATTCCGCCGGTGATCAGGCTGACCGATCTCGGCATCCGCCAAGTCGACGCAGAGGTGGTCGAGGCGATTGTCGCCTTCGGCGCGACGCCGGGCCAGAAGCTGTTGAAAGTCCAGATCCCGCTCGCCCTGCCGACCATCATGGCCGGCATAAACCAGACGACGATGATGGCGCTGTCGATGGTTGTGATCGCCTCGATGATCGGCGCGGGCGGGCTCGGCTACCAGGTGTTGCAGGGAATCCAGCGGCTGGAGGTGAGCCGCGGCCTGGTTGCCGGCATCGCCATTGTCTTCCTGGCGGTGATCTTCGACCGCATCGCCCAGTCCTACGGTCGCCGCGCCCAGAAGCATCTTGCGAGCGGAGAGTAAGGCCGTGACCGCTTCCGACGTGAAAATCCAGGTCGACAATGTCTACAAGATCTTCGGCAATCGTCCGGACGACGCCATGGCCGAGCTGCACGCCGGTGCGCGCAAGGCGGATGTCCTGCAGAAGACCGGCTGCATCGTCGGCCTCAATGGTATCGACTTCTCGGTCCGCAGCGGCGAGACCTTCGTCATCATGGGCCTTTCAGGTTCAGGAAAGTCAACGCTGATCCGCCACTTCAACAGGCTGATCGAGCCAACCGCCGGCCGCATCCTCGTCGACGGCCGCAACATCATGGACATGAACCCCAAGGACCTGCTGGCGTTTCGTCGTACCAGTATTTCCATGGTGTTCCAGCGCTTCGGTCTGCTGCCGCATCAAACGGTTCTCGAGAACACGATCTGCGGGCCGATCCTACAGGGTGTGAGCCGGCGCGAGGCGGTGGCGCTCGGCATGGAGCAGTTGGAACTCGTCGGCCTGAAGGGGTTCGAGAGCCGTTTCCCAAGACAGCTTTCCGGTGGCATGCAGCAGCGTGTCGGTCTTGCCCGGGCGCTCGCGACCCAGGCCGACGTGCTGTTGATGGATGAGGCTTTCAGTGCGCTCGATCCGCTGATCAAGAGCGACATGCAGGAACAGCTCAAGGACATTCAGGCACGGTTGAAGAAGACCATCATCTTCATCACCCACGATCTCGACGAAGCCCTGCATCTCGGCGACCGCATCGCCATCCTCAAGGATGGCGAGTTGCGGCAGGTGGGCACAGGTGCGGAAATCCTCTTTCATCCGGCGGACGACTACGTCGAACGTTTCGTGCGCAAGGTCGACCTGTCGCGCGCTCTCTCTGCCTACGGCGCCTTCACGAAGGTTCCTGTGCTTACGCAGGCGGAAGCCGTCGCGGACCGGACCGCAGCGCTCCTGCGCGAGCATCCTGCCGTGATCGTTGCGCAGGGTGCTGAGATGAGGGTCCTTACCTCCAGCGAGCCAGACCGGGCGAAGCGAGTTGCGTCTATTGATGTCGCGGCCACGCTTGGCGAGAGCTTCCCCTTCCTGGCTGGCGACGACGCCGTCGTCGTCATAGACAGCGGCGCTCCCGCCGGCATACTGACGCGTGAAATGGCGTTCAAGGCGCTGTCTCGCTTGGCACAAGGTGTCTGTAGCAAAGCGCCGCCGCGTGGCCCGGCCGATGCAATCTGCGCATGATGGCTGCCTCCGGCAGCCAGCGGGAGAGTGACCAGCAAGGCGTCCCGGCTGTCGCGCGCAAGCACGGGATCGTGACGGGGATGCTGTTCCGCTGGCAGCTCGACATGGCGTAGCCAACGGCAGCTGCCAGGTTGTAGGCCTCTACAGGTAGCCGATCGATTGCAGGTCCATATGGGGCTTTGGCTGAGAGCTAAGCAGGCCCATCAGCCGACTTAGGCCGAGTTCGATCTGAGAAAGCGAATGCGCTGCCCCAAGGCACAGCCGGACTGCGTGAGGCGCGTGGTCGCGTTTTACCGCAAATGCATCCGCGGTGATCACTCTCACGCCCTCCCGCAAGGCGGTCGCGGAAAAGGAGTCCATTCGCCACGGTTCCGGCAACTGCAGCCAGAGATGATAGCAGGACGTCGAGGCCCGCTCCGCAAACGGCCCGAGAACCCGGTGCGCCAGTTCCTGGCGTTCACGGGCCTGCTTGCGATGCCAGGCGATGAGCTTGTCTGCATAGCCGTTGGCCATCCAGTTGGCCACCACTGCCGCCATCAGCGGGGGCGACATCCAGTTGCTCATGGTGACGATTTCCTGGACAGTTCGGCTCAATGTCGGCGGCACCACCAGGAAGCCGATGCGCAAGCCCGGAGCCATGCTCTTGGATGCGCTGGTAAGATATATGGTTCGCTCGGGGATAATCGAAGCAAATGGGCGCGGCCTGGTTTCGGCGAGGAAGCCATAGACGTCGTCCTCGATGATCCAGAGGTCAAACTCGTCGACGATCGCGGCAATCTCGCGCATCCTCTGTTCGGACATGGTGACCGTCGTCGGGTTCTGCAGGACAGGCATGCAGTAGAGCGCCTTGGGTTTCTTGGTCTCGCACATTTCGCGGAGGGCTGAGGGGTCAATTCCCGCTTCGTCCATCTGGATCGCGCCGAGACTGATGCCAAGCTGATGCGCAATCGCTCGCGCGCCAGGATAGGTGAGTTGTTCGGTGGCAATGCAGTCGCCGTGGCCGGCCAGAGCCATCATGCTGATCAAAAGGCCATGCTGTCCGCCGTTGCAGACGATCACGTTGTCCGGGTGGGCTCGGATCCCAATCCCCTCAAGCCATTGAGCGGCGACCGCTCGGTGCGCAATCATTCCTGCGCTGGGCTGATAGGTCAGGAGCGCATCGAGCGAACCCGACCGCGACATGTCCTTCAGCGTCGACCTCAAGATTTCGTCTGCTTCGCCGATGGCGGAAAGGTTCAATCCGAGATCGATGACCTCCGGCTGCGGCTTTTCCGGCACCACGAGGCGCGTGATGTCGTCGCGATGATTGTCGAAGTCATTGATGAACGTACCTCGCCCGACTTCGCCGACGACTAGGCCTCTGGTTGCTGCTTCGGCATAGGCTCTCGCGATCGTCCCGACCGTAACGCCGAGCCGATAGGCAAGATCGCGATGCGGCGGCAGCTTTTCTCCGGGCAGCAATTGGCCTTCCGCTATGCCACGTTCGAGCGCGTCGCATATCGCCGCGTAGATTGGCCCGGCGCCTTTCCTGATCTCCGGCTTCCAGTTCATGCGGCCTCGCCTACTTTGACACCGTGTCAATGAAATAATTGACACCCTTTGATGTCAGACATACGCTCAAAAAATAACAAACACAAGGGAACAAAACTAGGAAATCTGACCATATTGAGTCCATTGACATGGGTTCAATTGCAGATGAACGGCGAGCATCGCAACGGAGGAGAAGATGAATTTGCGAAGGCAGAAACAATTCAGGCCCAATAGGGTGCTTGTACTGGGCGCTGCTATCGGCGCGTTGGCATTTGGAACTTCGGCGCAGGCCGAGGAAACTCTGAAGATCGGCGCGCTCGGTGTGATGAGCGGGCCGTTTGCCGGCTGGGGTGGCGTGATGTGCCAGACGTTCAAGTCTCGCGCCGGCATGTGGAACGACGATGGCGGCGTGGCGATCGGCGACAAGACCTACAAGGTCGAAGTCGTTTGCGTCGACGACAAGGGCGACCCCAAGGGTGCTCAGACCGGTGCCGAAAAGCTGGTGTCGGAAGGGGTCAAGTATATTCAGGGGCCCAACACGGACTCCACCGCGGAAAGCGCCAAGTCCGTCATGGAGGCAAACGGCACCATCAACATGCCCTACGCCTTCTCGAAGTCGCTCTACAAGGCACCGGCATCCCAGTCGATCCTCGGCATGGTGGCGTCCTACCAGGTCGGTCCGGTCATCTACAAATGGCTGATGGAAAACAAGGGCGTGAAAAAGATCGCCTTTGTCAGCGAAAACAACGCCGATCCCATCAAGCAGCGCGATGAAGGCGCCGCCGGAGCAAAGGCGCTCGGCCTCGAGGTCGTCTCGGACCAAGAGACATACGAGTCGGGGACGACGGACTTCTTTCCGATCCTGACGAAAGTGATCGGCACGTCTCCGGATCACATCGTGCTCTCGGGTGTGTCGCCCTCGGATGTCGGCCCGCTGATCAAGGCTGCCCGCGAACTGGGCTTCACCGGGACCATGAGCACCGAAACCGGACAAGACCCCAAGGCCATCTATGAGGTCGCCGGCGATGCTGCCAACGGGTTCATCGCGGCAGGTGGCGCGAGCACGGAAGCCATCCGCAGCGACTTCATGGTCAGGTTCATCGAACGCTACACCAAGGACTGGGGTGAGTGGAACGATGTTGCCGGCCTCTATGTCTACGGCCCCGAGATCATGATCCAGACGCTTCAAAGCGCGGGCCCGAAGGCTCTCGAAGATACCGAGGTATTCAAGGCCGCGCTCGACGGCTTCGTCGGCAAGAACCCCTTCCTGAAGGAGGGCGGCGACCTGAAGTATGTCGGCCGGACGGACTATGGCCAGGCGCGCCAGGTTTCGGTGCCGATCGTCGTGCAGGCAGTCGAAAACGGCGAATACAAACCACTGTTTGTCGGCAAGCTCCCAGACTGACCGAGCTTACTGGGCGGCGGTCTGCCCCATTGGATCGCCGCCTTCTTTCTCTCGCATGAGGTCCGCGACGTCCCGTCGTGCGCGGGCCACGGGGTGGCCTCAGTTGCCTGCCCGAGACAGGAGACCCTCGCATGACGCAGGTTATGCTCAACGCGCTTGTCGTCGGAACGACATATGCCCTCATCGCGCTCGGCATCACGATCATCTTCAGCATCATGAAGGTGGTGAATTTCGCGCACGGCCAGCTCTACATGATCGGCGGGTTCGTCGTTTACTATTTCAACGTCGTGTTTGGCCTGCCGTTCTGGTTTGGCCTGCTGATGTCCTTCCTGATCGTTGGCCTACTCGGCGTGGCCATGGAACTCTTCCTGTTCCGGCCAGTCATGCTGCGCGTCAAACGCGAGGAAGTGACCATGCTGCTTGCCATGGGCACGGCAGTCTTCCTCGAAAGCCTGGCGCTGATCGTCTTCGGCGAGAAGCAAAGGGGCGTACCGCCGATCGCCACGGGAATCGTCGAACTCTTCGGAGCGCGGCTGCCCACCGGGCGCATCGTCGTGATCATCGTCGCAGCGTTGCTGATCGCAGCACTCATGGCATTCATCGGCTACACCAAGACCGGTCGTGCGCTGCGGGCGATGGCTCAGGATCGCGAAGCCACGGCGCTTCAGGGCGTCAATCTCAAGTGGCTGTCCGCCATGGGCTTTGGCTTGGGCACGGGGTTGGCCGGGCTTTCGGGCGGGCTGCTCGTAGCGATATTCGCGGTACACACCGGCGCTGGCACAGCCGTGTCAATCAAGGCGTTCCTGATGATCATGATCGGCGGCGCAGGCGTCCTGTCCGGTGCAATTCTCGGCGGGTTCGTTTTGGGTTTCCTCGAATCCGTCGGCTATGCGCTCCTGCCGGGGTCACTGACCTTTCTCATCATTTTCCTGATCGTGATCTGCTTCCTCATCGTGAGGCCGAACGGGATCATGGGTAAGCCGTGGGGCTGAGATGACCATGCAAAAGACCATGTCCATGCCGAACATCCATCTTCCCGAAAGCGATCGGCCACGTTCCTCGCGTAAGCCTCTGGGTCTGGGAGTGCTGGTTGCCGCGGCATATTTCATCGGAGTTCCGCTCCTCTTTGGCGCAGACGGCTACCTTCTGAACGTGTTCACGACCATGGCGGCCGTCAGCTTCATCAGCTTCGGCGTGTGGCTGACCTTTGCGATCGGGCGTATCAATCTGGCCCAGGCTGGCTTTGCGTTGATCGGCGCATATGCAACCGCCATTCTGGTTTCACGGTTCGGCGTTTCGTTCTGGGTCTGCCTTCCGCTTTCCGGCGCCATTGCAGCCATACTTGGCGGCCTGATCGGCTGGCCCGTGCTGCGGCTGAAAGGTGTCTACTTCGCGATGATAACCCTATGCATCACAGAGGCTTGTCGCCTGGCCGCCTTGAGCTTCCCGGCCCTTACCAGGGGTGCCCAGGGCATCGTTGACCTTCCGCTCCCGGGCGAGTTGTCGCTTTTCGGCCTCACGATCATCCCCGCATTCGAAAAGGGCGCTCGGCTGCCGTTCTTCTATCTCGCCGGCACTCTGATGCTCCTTGGGCTTTTGTTCATGTGGCTTCTCGACACCAGCCGAGTGGGCGCCGTGTTCCGATCGCTGCGGCAAAACGAGGATCTCGCCTCGAGCCTCGGCATCAACGTCGCCAAGTATCGCGTGGTGGCGTTCATGGTGAGCTGCTTTTATGCCGGTGTGGGTGGGGCCTTCTTCGCGACCCTGCAACAGAACGTCTACCCCACGACCTTCCAGGTGATCGATAGCGTCTACTTCATGGTCTACTGCTTCGTCGGCGGCCTCGAATTCGTCATTGGCCCGCTGGTCGGTGCTGCAGTGATGATGAGCAGCTTCGAGCTCCTGCATGAATTCCAGCGCTTTCAGACGGTCATTTTCTCCGGCCTGATGATCCTTTGCATCCTGCTCATGCCGAACGGCATCCTGAGCGTCATCAAGCGGCGCTCCGGCAAATCGAAGGAGGCAGCCAATGCTTGAAGTTCTCGGACTGACCAAGATCTTCGGCGGCCTGACAGCGGTGAAGGATCTGAGCTTCACGCTGAAGAAAGGCGAGATCCTTTCGATCATCGGCCCAAATGGTGCCGGCAAGAGCACATGCTTCAAGCTGATCGCGTCGTTCCTGACCCCCACGGCGGGAACCGTTCGCTTCAACGGCAAGGACATCACCGGCATCGGACCTCATGCGGTCGCGCGGCATGGGATTGTGCGGACCTTCCAGGAGAACACCAGCTTCCAGGACATGACGGTGCGCGATGCGATCCTGCTTGGGTACCAAAAGGACTGCAAGGCGTCATTGGCCGGCATGATCTTCCGATCTCCGCGAGCCCGGAAGGATGACCGGGAAGCCGGCGAGTATGCCGATCACGTGCTCGACATGCTGGGCATGACCAGTCTTGCCAACACCGTGGCGGCAGCGCTGCCACATGGAATGTTGCGCAATCTCGGCATCGCGGTTGCGCTTGCGGCGAAGCCGCAGCTGATCCTCCTTGATGAGCCGTTTGCAGGCTTGAATTCGGACGAGACGAAACGCGGCGTCGAGTTGATCCGCAAGATCCGCGACGAGGGGGTCACGCCGATACTGGTCGAGCACGACATGAGTGCGGTGATGTCGGTCAGCGAGCGAATCCTGGTGGTGAGCTTCGGCAGCAAGATCGCCGAGGGAACACCCGCCGAGATACAGCAGGACGAGAAGGTCATCGAAGCCTACCTGGGCTCGGAAGACAAGGAGATCGGCCTATGAGCGCGCACTTCTCCGTCCGTGATCTGGCGGTGTCTTACGGCAGGGTCCGTGCCGTGAAAGGCGTTTCGCTCAATGCCGAAGAGGGCCAGATCATTTCCCTCATCGGCGCAAACGGTGCCGGCAAATCCTCCATACTCCGCGCCATCACCGGACTGACCGCTCCCGAAAGCGGGGAGATCTGGTTCGACGGCGAGCGCATCGATGGCAAGGGGCCCGATCAGATCGTGGCGCGCGGCGTGGCGATGGTCCCTGAAGGCCGGCGCATTTTCCCGTTCATGAGCGTCCGCGACAATCTGCTGATGGGCGCCTACCGACGCAAGGATGGCGCCGGCGTCGCCTCCGACCTTGAAGGCATCCTGACACGCTTCCCGCGCTTGCGTGAGCGCATAAGACAGCAGGCCGGCAGCCTGTCGGGGGGCGAACAGCAGATGGTCGCCATCGGCCGCGCGCTGATGTCGAAGCCGCGCCTGCTACTGCTCGACGAACCGTCGCTAGGCATCGCGCCGATCATCGTCCGCGAGATTGCCCGCTTCATCACCAGCATCAACAGGGACAACGGCGTGAGCGTTATCCTCGTCGAACAAAATTCCCGCATGGCACTCAAGCTCTCCAGTCATTCCTATGTGCTCGAGACCGGCAAGATCGCATTGTCCGGTCCCTCCCATGAACTGGCGGAGAACGATGATGTCCGGCGCGCCTATCTCGGAGGCTAGGGGCAGGCGATGAAGATCGAGATCATCAATCCGACCACCACTGCCGCCTTTGCCATGAAGAACCTGGCGGCTGCGCAAGGCGTTGCCTCGCCTGGTACCGAGATCCTTTCTGTTTCGGTCGCCAGCGGGCCCCCCTCGATCGAAAGCCACTACGACGAGGCAGTCAGCACGATCGGCATTCTAGAGCAGATACATGAGGGCGAGCGTGCAGGGGTCGATGGTTACGTCATCGCCTGCTTCGGCGACCCTGGCTACCTGGCTGCCCGTGAGATCGCACGGGGACCGGTGATAGGAATTGCCGAGGCCGCCTTTCATGTCGCCAGCATTGTGGCGACCCGCTTCTCGGTCGTCACGACCTTGGCCAGGACCAAGATAATCTGCGAGCATCTGCTGCAGGTGCATGGCTTCGAACATCAATGCCGGAGGGTCAGGGCATCCGGGCTCGAGGTGCTCGAGCTTGAGGAAACCGGCATGGAAGCGTGCCGCGAGATCGTCGAGGAGTGCCGGCGCGCCGTGGCCGAAGATGACATCGGCGCCATAGTGCTCGGCTGTGCCGGCATGGCCGATCTCGCCTCCCATATCCAGCAGCAGATCGGGGTTCCCGTCATTGAAGGCGTTACGGCCGCGACCAAGCTGATCGAAGGCATCGTCGCCCTGCGGCTCGGCACAAGCAAGTTTGGCGATCTCGCCTATCCCTTGCCGAAGCGTCTGAGCGGAACCGTGAAGCATCTGGAAATTTCGCCGCGCCGCGACGGCCAACACTAGGGCCAGGCTCGGCAACGAAGAAAGGATCGAACAATGGCATATCCCCGCGACATGGTCGGCTACGGCGATCGTCCTCCGATGGCAAACTGGCCGAATGGCGCCAAGCTTGCGCTGCAGATCATCGTGGCTTTCGAGGAAGGCTCGGAGAACTGCGTTCTCCATGGTGATGCTCATTCGGAAAATTTCATTTCCGACCTCATCGGCGCGCCTCAGCTGCTCGGTGTGCGAAACATGAACATGGAGTCGCTCTACGAATACGGGACGCGCGTGGCGTTCTGGCGGGTGTTCAACGAGTTCAAGGAGCGCGGCATCAATGCCACGGTGCTCGCAAACGGGTTGGCCCTCGAACATTATCCGGAGGCCGCCAAGATCATGCACTCGCTGGGCCATGAGATAGCGAGCCATGGCTGGAGGTGGATAGATCACCAATGGATGGGCGAAGAAACCGAGCGCGCCCACATGAAGCTCGCGATCGATACGATCGCACGGCTGACTGGAGAACGGCCGGTAGGCTGGTATACCGGCCGGTGCAGCCCCAATACGCTCAAGCTGGTGGTCGAGGAAGGAGGCTTCCTCTACGATTCCGACACCTATGCCGACGACCTGCCCTATTGGGAGAACGTGAACGGCAGGCAGCACTTGCGCATTCCCTACACGCTTGAAGCCAACGATATGCGATTTGTCGCGGCGGCCGGCTTTAACTCGGGTGACCAGTACTTCGCCTACCTGAAGGACACCTTCGACGTCCTTTACCGCGAGAGCGACAGGATACCGCGGATGATGTCCACCGGCCTTCATCTGCGCATCGTCGGCCGCCCGGGACGTTGGGCATCGTTCCTCCGCTTCCTCGATTACGTCCAGCGGCATGAGGGGGTGTGGATCTGCCGGCGCGATGAAATTGCCCGTCACTGGCACAAGCACCATTCGCCTGAACGGTAACCCCAGAAGCAATCGAGATCGCGATATGTCGACGTACCTGAGCGAGGCCGATGCCGGCAAGCGCATCATGAGCCGTTGCGACGAACTGGGCAGCATCAGCGAGCCGGGCGAGGGCGTGACGCGCCTTTACCTCTCGCCCGAACATCGCCTTGCGGCCGAGGTCCTTGTCCGGTGGATGCAGGATGCTGGAATGGACGCCCGCATCGACGAGGCCGGCAATGTCGTGGGGCGTTATCACTCCGTGAACGGGGGTGGCCCCTATCTGGTGACGGGTTCGCACATGGACAGCGTGGTGAATGCCGGCCGCTATGACGGGCCCCTCGGGGTGCTGACCTCCCTGGATTGTGTTGCCGTGCTCGGCAATCAAGGCCGTCGTTTTCCCTTTGGCATCGAAGTTGTTGCCTTCGCCGATGAAGAAGGGGTTCGGTTTCGGACGACCCTTGCCGGGAGCCGTGCCGTGACGGGCCGTTTCGGCGAGGACCTTTTTGCTGCCAAGGACGCCAATGGAGTGAGCCTTCCGACGGCCATGAGGGAGTTCGGCCTCGATCCGGCGAAGGTCCATCTCGCGGCGCATCTGTCCGACCAAGTGATCGGCTACGTCGAAGTCCATATCGAGCAGGGACCCGTACTGCAGGCTGCGAACCTGCCCGTCGGTATCGTCACGGCAATCAGCGGCCAGACAAGAGCCGTGATCAAGCTGAAGGGGGCGGCGAACCATGCCGGCACGGTTCCCATGGGAATGCGCCATGATCCGCTGCTTGCTGCAAGCGAGATCGTCCTGGAGGTGGAGCGTGTCGCCTCATCCTTCCCGAATACCGTCGGCACGGTCGGCTCGCTGAAAACCGAACCCGGCGTCATCAACGTGATCCCCGGGGACGTTTCGCTCACGGTCGACCTGCGGTCGCAAGCCGATTGTGACAGGAATGCTGCCTTCGCCGAACTTGGCGCTGCGTTCGAACTGATCGCCGCGCGGCGTGGCGTCCGGCTGGAGATCGACAAGATACTCGACCTCAAGTCGTGCCCCTGCGCGCCCAGCTTCATCAGCCAGATCGAATCTGCCGTCGAGGGAGCCGGCGTTCGCCTTCTGCATCTGCCCAGCGGCGCTGGTCATGACGGGATGGCGATGAGTGAACTCACGGACATCGGAATGATCTTTGTCCGCTGCAAGGACGGCATCAGCCACTCGCCTGATGAGTCAGTCACCACTGAAGACGTTGCGGTGGGCGCCGCTGCTCTCCTCCGCTTCATCGAGAATTTTCAGGGAAACCAGTGATGGAACCGAACCAGACCGTCAAACAATCGAGCGTCACTTCGGCTACTCGCCTGACCGAGTTCGTGCACGCACATCGGGATGAGCAGGTTCGCATGCTTGCGGAGTTGGTGAAGGTTGCCTCCGACAACCCGCCCGGAGACTGCCAGCGACATGCAGATCGGGCCGCACAACTCTTCGAAAGGCTCGGATTTTCGGTTGAGCGACACAAAGTACCGGATGAACTTGTCAAAAGCGTTGGGATGATCAGCGCGACAAATCTGATCGTCAGGCACACCTTCGGACCAGGACCAACCATTGCGCTCAACGCGCACGGCGATGTCGTGGCTCCCGGTGAAGGCTGGACCGTCGACCCTTACGGAGCTGAGATCCGGGACGGATGGATGTACGGGCGAGGGGTGGCAACCTCAAAATCCGACTTCGTTACCTACGCTTACGCGCTACTTGCCTTGTTGGCGTTGGGCGAGAAACTGTCAGGTACCGTCGAAATACACCTTACATATGACGAAGAGGTGGGCGGCGACATCGGCCCGCTTTATCTCCTTCAACAGGGGGTGACGAACCCGGACTACGCAATCTGCGCCGGCCTGTCCTACGGGGTGGTCACCGCCCACAATGGCTGTCTGCATCTGGACGTGGAGGTCCGCGGAAAATCTGCACACGCAGCCCGTCCGGAAACCGGCATCGACGCGCTGGAGGCTGCTACCCACATACTGAGCCGCCTCTATTCACTGCGCGCAGGCTTTTCGAAGCAGCGATCGTCTGTGGAGGGTATCACCACGCCGTCACTCGTGATTGGACTGATTTCGGGCGGCATCAACACCAACGTGGTTCCCGACAAGATCGTCATGCGGGTGGACCGTCGCATGATCCCGGAAGAAAACGGGGCGGACGTAGCCCGCGAACTCATCGCATTCATCGAGACTAGCGCAAGGGAAATGCCGGGCGTTGAGTGTAGCGTTCGGCAGCTGATGCTGGCCGATCCGCTAAAGCCTCTGGCTGGCCAGGAACGCCTGGCCGGAGCACTGCAGAGGCATGCGTCGGAGCTCCTGGGAGAGGAGGTACCTACCCACGGCGTGCCGTTGTACACAGACGCGCGCCACTACTGCAACGCGGGCATCCCAACCGTTCTCTACGGGGCTGGCCCCCGGACAATGCTCGAGGCAAATGCCCATCGCGCCGACGAGAAGCTGAAGATCGATGATCTTGTTCTGGCAACGAACGTTGTAGCGCTCGCGCTCTACGATCTGCTTTCCGGCGGCGCCTGACGTTCCGACATTCCGGGACCAACCCGAAATCGCACTCCGTTTGTAGAAAGGATGGAGACGATGTTGCGCGTCCATACCCTGCTTGGCAGCCGAGGCGATCCGGCGCTGCACGAGGCCATCCATCATCTCGAACATCACCATGCGGTGGAGTTTGTGTCGATTGCGGTCGGTGATCTCGACCGGCGACGGCTGATGGCGCGCACCGACAAGGGCGAGGAGGTGGCGATCACCTTGCCGCGCGACCAGAAGCTGCATGATGGCGCCGTGCTGGTGCTCGACCATCACCGCGCCGTCATCGTGCGCGCCGGCGAGCAGCGCTGGCTGCGCTTCACCCCGCGTTCGGCCATCGACGCGCTGGAGCTCGGCTACCACGCCGGCAACCTGCACTGGCGGGTGCGTTTCGACGGCGAGGATCTGCTTGTCGCCCAGGATGGGCCAGCGTCGGGTTATGCCGCGCGCCTGGAGCCGCTTGTTGCGGCTGGCCGCGTCGAGATGACTGAGGAGGCCGAATGACCCTTCTGCTCGCACAACTGCTCGTCGCCCTGCAACATGCCGACGGACAGTTCCCCTCGGGCGGCTTTGCCTTTTCGCAAGGGCTCGAGGCATCGTCCTCGTTTGCCGGCCTGCTGGGGCCGTTCGATTTCGCGGATTTCGTCGCAACCCAGATCCGTCATCGCTGGGCCGGCGCCGACCGCGTCGCCCTGGTTCGCGCCCACCGGCTCGCCGGCGATCTCGAGGCGCTGGCCGAACTCGACCGCGAGGTCGAAGCCTCGACCTTCGTCGCGGGGCTGCGATCGGGCTCGCGCCGCAACGGCATGGCGCTTCTGACGACGCATGAGCGGATCGCGACCAGGGGCGCTGCCGTCTATCGCGCGATGATCCGCAAGGGGGTCGCCTGCGGCCATCTTCCCGTCGTCCAGGGGCTGGTCTGGCAGGCGCTGGACCTCGACGAGGCCACTGCCGTCGCGATCGGCGGCTACCAGACGGTGGCGTCGCTGGCGACGGCTGCCGTGCGGCTCGGCGTGATCGGCGCCATCGATGCCCAGAAGGTGGTCGCGCAGACCCTGCCAGCGATCCAAGCCGCGGCCCGCAGGGCGGTCATCGACGATGAGCCGCTGCGGTCGTTTACGCCGCTTTGCGAGATCGCGGTGGCCCTGCACGGTGTCGCGACCGGCCAGCGGCTGTTTTCCAATTGAGGATGGAGGAGTTCAAGAGATGCTGCTGACCCCAACCGAGCTCGAGCGCCTCACCATCTATACGGCAGCGGAGCTCGCCCGCAAACGCCGGGCCAAGGGATTGCCGCTCAACTATCCCGAGGCGGTGGCGATCATCACCGACGAGATTCTCGAAGGCGCTCGCGAGGGGCGTTCGGTGGCCGAGATGATGTCGATCGGCTCGCAGATCCTGACCCAGGCCGATGTCATGCCGGGCGTGGGGGCGATGCTGCCGATGCTGCAGGTCGAGGCGACCTTCCGCGACGGCACCAAGCTCGTCACCGTACACGAGCCGCTGCGACCAGCGGCCGGGGCGGCCGCCGATGATCTCGAGCCGGGAGCGATCATCACCGAAGACGGCGAGATCGAACTCAACGCCGGTCGCCGCAAGGTAACGCTCAGGGTCGTCAACGAGGGCGACCGGCCGGTCCAGATCGGGTCGCATTACCACTTCTTCGAGGTCAACAAGGCGCTCAACTTCGACCGTGAAGTTGCCTTCGGCATGCGCCTCGACATCGCCGCCGGCACGGCCGTGCGCTTCGAGCCGGGGCAGGAGAAGGACGTTCCTCTCACCACCTTCGGCGGGCAGCAGCGGCTGGCCGGCCTCAACGGCCTGTCGAACGGTTCGGCCACCGATCCGGCGGCCAAGGCGGCCGCCCTTAAAAACGCCCGCGCCCGCGGCTTCCGCGGCGCCTGAAGAGGAACGATACGATGGCAACGCTGTCACGACACGATTATGCCGCGATGTATGGACCGACGACGGGCGACGGCTTCCGCCTCGGCGACACCTCGCTCGTCGCGGTCGTCGAGAAGGATTTCGCCGTCTATGGCGACGAATGCCTGCATGGTGGTGGCAAGACATTGCGCGACGGCGCTGGCCTTGCCGCCGGCGTCACCAGTGCCGAAGGCGCGCTCGATTTCCTCTTGTGCAATGTCACCGTCATCGATGCCGTGGTCGGCATCGTCAAGGGCGATCTCGGCGTCCGGGACGGCAGGATCGTCGGCATCGGCAAGGCCGGCAACCCCGCTACCATGGACGGCGTCGACCCGCGCCTGATCGTCTCGGCGGCAACGACGGTACGCGACTGCGAGGGGCTGATCGCCACGGCCGGCGCGCTCGACGTGCATGTGCATTTCGACAGCGCGCAGCTCTGCGAACATGCAATCGCCTCGGGCATCACCACCATGCTCGGCGGCTCGCTCGGGCCGATCACCGTCGGCATCGACTGCGGCGGTCCCTTCAACGTCGGCAAGATGCTGCAGGCTGCCGAACAGTGGCCAATCAATTTCGGCTTCCTCGGCCGCGGCAACTCGCACAGGCCTGCGTCCCTCGTCGAGCAGATCGAGACCGGCTGCCTCGGGCTCAAGCTGCATGAGGACTGGGGCACCATGCCGACCTCGATCGACACCTGCCTGACGGTGGCCGATCAGCTCGATTTCCCGGTCCAGATCCACACAGACACGCTGAACGAATCCGGCTTCCTCGAGGACACGCTCGCGGCCATCAACGGCCGCACCATCCACATGTATCATACCGAGGGCGCCGGCGGCGGGCATGCGCCCGACATCATCCGCGTTGCCGGCGTTCCCTGGTGCCTGCCGTCCTCGACCAATCCGACCAATCCCTACACGATCAACACCTTCGACGAACACCTCGACATGACGATGGTGTGCCACCACCTCAACCCGGCCATTCCCGAGGACGTCGCCTTCGCCGAAAGCCGCATCCGCGCCCAGACGATTGCCGCCGAGGACATCCTGCACGACATCGGCGCGATCTCGATGCTCGGCTCCGACAGCCAGGGCATGGGCCGCATCAACGAGGTGATCTGCCGAACCTGGCAGCTCGCCGACAAGATGAAGAAGCAGCGCGGCCGCCTTCCCGGGGAGGCGACCCGTTTCGGCGACAACGAGCGCATCAAGCGCTACATCGCCAAATACACCATCAATGCGGCGCGCACCTTCGGCATCGCCGACCATGTCGGCTCGCTCGAGCACGGCAAGCTGGCCGACATCGTCATCTGGCGGCCGGCCTTCTTCGGCATCAAGCCGGAACTCGTCATCAAGAGCGGCTTCATCGCCTGGGGCGCCATGGGCGACAGCGCAGCATCGCTGATGACCTGCGAACCGCTTTTGCTGCGGCCACAATGGGGCGCCTTCGGCCGCGCCAGGCAGGCACTGTCGGCCTGCTTCGTCAATCCTGCTGCCATCGAACGCGGCCTTGCCGAGCGCCTCGACCTCAAGAAGGCGCTGCTGCCGTCACACGGCAATCGCGCCCTCAGCAAGAAGGACATGCTGCACAACGACGCCTGTCCCGACATTCGCGTCGACCCGCAGACCTTCGACGTCTTCGTCGATGGCGAACTGGCAACCTGCGAGCCGGCGCATGAGCTGCCGCTCGCCCAGCGCTACATGTTGAGGTGAGCCATGGATGCGCGACCTTCATCCGGCGCCGTCCCGCTGTCCCGCGTCGGTGCTGCCCGCATCGGCATCGGTGGCCCCGTGGGGTCGGGCAAAACAGCCCTGCTAGAGCGCCTGATCCCGGCCTTTGCCAAACGGGCAGTGTCGATAGCGATCGTCACCAACGACCTTGTCACCGCCGAGGATGCCGAGCGCATCCGCCGCTCCGGCCTGATCGATCCGGCACGCGTCGCCGCCGTCGAGGCGGGAGCCTGCCCGCATACCGTGATCCGCGAGGATCCCACCCTCAACATCGCCGCAGCCGACGATCTCGAGGCGCTATTTCCGGATGTCGAGCTGATCCTGATCGAGAGCGGTGGCGACAATCTCGCTTCGACCTTCTCGCTCGATCTGGTCGACTGGTGGATGTTCGTCATCGACGTCGCCGGCGGCGACGACATTCCGCGCAAGAACGGTCCCGGCGTGCTCAAGTGCGATCTGCTGGTCGTCAACAAGACAGACCTCGCGCCTTATGTAGGCGTCGATCTCGACCAGATGGCCAGCCAGGCACGTGCCGCGCGGGCCGACCGGCCGATGGTGCTGACCAACTGCCGCAAGGGGGAGGGGATCGACGCCATCGCCGACCGCATCATGGCGGAGGTGTTGTTCCGATGACGAGCCACTGGGCGCAGCCAAGCCGTCACGACGCCTGGCCGCAGCCGCCAAAGGCAGGGACACGCGGCGGACGCTTTGATCTGGCCTTCACGCGCCATGGCACGCGCACCCATATCGGCCGCCAGTTCGTTTCCTACCCGTTCCACATGACCCGGCCGTTCACACTCGATGCGGCCATCCCGTCGCTGCTGACCGTCTATCAGCAGTCGTCGTCGGGCGGGCTTTATCGCGATGACAGGCTCGAGAGCCGCTACGAACTCGGGGCGGGGACGGCAGCTCATGTAACCACCCAGGCAGCCACCGTGGTCCATGACTGCCATGGTCAACCGGCGCGCCAGGCGAACGAGATCGTCCTCGACGAAGGAGCGTTCCTGGCCCTTGCACCAGACCCGCTGGTGCTGTTTCCGGGCGCCTCCTGCTCAAACATCCTGCAGGCGCGGCTGGCGTCCGGAGCGGTGTTGTTTCTGTCCGACGCCTTCGACTGTCACGATCCACAAGGCATCGGCCGCCCCTTCGACCGGCTTCGCTCCGATATTGTCATATGCGATGCCAAGGGCCGGCTCGTCGTGCGCGACAGCCTCGAGGTGACTGGGTCCGATCTCGCCGGACCTGCCTCGCCGATAGGCGGCTGGCATGTGGTTTCCAGCTTCATGTTCCTGGGCGATGCAAGCCGGCTGCCGGACGCAAGGACGCTGGAAGCCGTGAAGCAACCGGCGGCGGCGATCTTGGGCGTAAGCGCCCTTGCCGATGGTTCTGGCTGGGGCGTGCGCTGCCTTTCGGCCGACGCCACTGCCGCGCTCGCCGTGGCCGAATGCCTGTTTGCACTCGCCGTTCAAGCGGCCTTTGGCCACCAGCCTGCCCCGCGGCGCAAATGAAGCCATCGTCCCGTCCGCAACATGCCACATCGTTGAAAGGAAGCAGATCATGAGCATCAGATATCTCGCCCGGTTCGCGGCTTTGGCCGGCTTCTTTGCACTGGTGCCGAGCCTCGCCATGGCCCATACCGGCCTCGGCCATGTCGATGGCTTTACCCATGGCTTCACTCATCCGCTCGGCGGTCTCGATCACGTCCTTGCCATGGTCATGGTCGGGCTCTTTGCCTGCCAGCTCGGCGGAAGGGCTCGGCTGCTCGTTCCAGCCAGCTTCGTCTCCGTGATGGTGCTGGGCGCTGCACTTGGCTTTGCCGGCATCGCCCTCCCCTTCGTCGAGCTGGGCATCGGCCTGTCCGTCGTCGTCCTTGGCGGCGTTGTTGCCTTCAGCTTCCGGGCGGGGGTGGCTGCGGCCATGGCGATGGTTGGATTTATTGCGGTCTTTCATGGCTATGCCCACGGCGGCGAGATGCCCGAAACTGCTGGCGGCCTGGCTTATGGCGCGGGCTTCTTGCTGGCGACCGCAACGCTGCATGCAGCGGGTCTCGGCGCCGGATTCCTGCTTGACGGCAAGGGCGCGGCGAGGGGAGCCCGCCTCGCACGTTCGCTCGGCGCGCTGGCAGCGGTCGCCGGCCTCGGCCTCGTGACCGGCCTCGTCTGAGACCGGTCGAGCCGTCTGCGCCAGTCGAGCAACGTCCGCATGGCCAACTGCGCGAGGTCCACGGTGAATATGTCAACTACGGTAGTTCGGGCCCGGCCCAAGGATTTGCGCGCAAGGGCCGGGGCTGTTGCCAGCTTGAAAGCTGCGTCGGCTTCTCTGCACCAGGACCCGCATGCATTGAGCGGGCCAGGCGAGAACCGGCTGCAGCTTGCAATCGGCAGGGAGGTACGTGCCTGCCGCAGGCGTCATGGCATGACCGCGACCGAACTCGCCGGTGCCGCCAACATCTCGATCAGCATGATGTCGAAAATCGAGAACGGGGTCATCTCGGCGTCGCTGGCCACGCTGCAGGCTCTATCGCAGGCGCTTGGCGTGCCCCTCACCACATTGCTGCGACGCTTCGAACACGAACAAGACGCCGCCTTCGTCAAAGCGGGCGACGGAGTCGCGGTCGAAAGGCGCGGCACCCGCGCCGGTCACCACTACAACCTTCTCGGCTACATCAGGCCGGACGCCAGTACCTTGGGCATCGAACCTTATCTCATTACCCTGACCAGAGAGAGCGATACCTTTCCGCTGTTCCAGCACCCTGGCATGGAGTTCCTCTATATGCTGGAAGGTGAGATCACTTACCGGCACGGCTCGACGCTGTACCGTCTGGCGCCCGGTGACAGCCTGTTCTTCGATGCCGATTCACCGCATGGGCCAGATCAACTCACGAAACTCCCGGCTCGCTTCCTGTCCGTCATCTCTTATCGCCAAGAAGCAGCGGAGAGGTGACTTGTCGGGGTTGTTCTTTGGATGCGACCTCCGACAGGCGCTGGAGCTGTTGCGAGAGTGGGCCGGCGCATTGCGGGCGCAGCGGCTTTGCCAACGGCAACGGAAGCCGGAGACGGCGTTCGCGAGCGGGTGCCGAGGTGGCCCCCGAGGGGCGACCTCCCACCCCCCATACGCTGGATGATGCTTCGCGCCCTGCGGCCCACCAATTCTACCTTCGTCATCTCGGCTGGCATCTTGCCGGATGAGCGGGCCTTTTCTTGATGCCGTACTCAATCAAAAGGCTGAATTGCGCTCAATATGACATGATCCTAATATTTCCGCCCTGTACGGCAGGCTTGGGCTGCCGGGCGAATGGGAGGCGTGTGTGCGTCGTTGCGTCCCGTGTCGACACAGCGGCGTATGCGCTGTTGGGAAAATGTCCACCAGAAGAGCGTCAGGAGGTATGGCGGCGTAGTTTCGGCCCCCATGCCTCGTGTCCTGCCTGAATTGCTTGACAGCCAGAACAGCACCGGCCGGGGCGTCGCGTGAACGCGCGTGCCCATCGGGGCAGGCCGCGCGCGAGCACGGAGGACGACATGACGATCAGCTTCATTCTCAACGACGAGGCCGTAAACGACCAGACGACAGGGTTGCAAACCGGCGACAGCGGCGACGGCTTCACCGATACCGACGTGGCGTATTCCTCGCTGCCGGCTGCGTTCCGCACCTATCTCGAAACCACCCTCGGGCTGACGTCCACCTTCCCGACGAGCGTCGGGGTTGCGACCAAGGCGAATTCGGTCACCGTCAACGCCACCGCCGGCGCCCAGATCACCGGCGTCAAGTTCACCGACAGTGCCGGCGGCGCCCTCGACGGCGACGACAGCGGGCTCAACACCGTCGACGGCAAGGACATCCTGCTGTTCGCCGACGGCAACGACACCGTGATCGGCAAGTACGACAGCGACGGCAACGGCAGTGCCGATGCGATCGCCTTCGTCATCTTCAAGCAGGAGATCATCAACGTCGGCGCCACCAGCGCCCAGGTGACGTTCCACATCGTCACCTATACCCCGATCTTCCACGGCACCGCCACCGATCCCGACGACGCCGTCGATCTCGGCAACACCCTCAGGCTCGCAGCGAGCGAGAAGCTCGCCTTCAGCTTCGGCGGCACGCCTTCCGGCGACCATCTCTTCACCATGGTCCAGTCCGGCACGACCGGCCTGGTCGCGACGCCCGAGACCGAAGTGGTCAAGCTGCACATCTCGCAAGGCGGCGGGCCGACCACGCTGGGATTGTTCAACCAGATGATCGATCCGAACGAGACGCTGGTCGTCACCTTCCTCACCAACCCGAACGCCAACTTCACGGTGCCGAACCTCAGCCAGGGCGAAGCGGATCTCGAGACCAACATCCTGTTCGGCGGCCTGCAGACGATCTCCGGCGGTTCGGTGACGATCTCGCAGACCCAGGGCAACGACCCGGCCGGCATGCGGCTCACCGCCAGCATCGCGACCGGCACCACCGAATCGACCGGCAACAACTTCATCGCCGGCTACGCCGATGACGGCATCTCGACGATCACGGCGATCCGGGTGAAAGACGGCTCCGGCACATTGCTGCTCAGCACCACCACCGACGTCACCACCCCGGTCAACGGCATTACCGTGGACTTCCGCGCCGACGGCACGGTCGACGTGCTCGGCCTCGAGGAGAACTACACGGTCGAATACGACGCCGGCACCCACCAGCGGCTCAAGATCACCGGCCTTGCCGGCAAGTTCGACGTCGGCGGGATCGGCGTGGAGACGCCCGGCTCGGCCTCGGCCGCTGTCGGCCAGCAGATCGTGATCGAGGACGACGGGCCCGGCGTGAGCGCTAATGCGACGGCTCTGCTCGACGACGATGCGTTGACGGGCGGCAATGCCGGCGGCACGGGCGACGACACGAACTCGGCCAATACCTCCGGCACGCTGGGGCACGACTTCGGCACCGACGGGGCCGGTTCGATCGCCTTCCTGACGACCGGGGCGCCGTCTGGCTTCACCTACCAGCTGTCGGGCAACGACCTTTTGGTCAAGCAGGGCACGACGACGGTGCTGACGGTGACGCTCAACACGACCACCGGCGCCTATACCGTGACGCAGAACAATCCGATCCTTCACACGACCGGCCTGGACGAGAACAACCAGAGCTTCACCATCACCTACCGTGTGACCGACGCGGACGGCGATACCGCCGACGGCACGCTAGGGGTCAATGTCGACGACGACACGCCGACGACGAGCGCGAACCTGACCGCGCTGCTCGACGACGACGCGCTGACGGGCGGCAATGCCGGCGGCACGGGCGACGACACCAATGCGTCCAACACTTCCGGCACGCTGGGACACAGCTACGGCGCCGACGGCGCGGGCTCGATCGCCTTCCTGACCACCGGGGCGCCGTCTGGCTTCACCTACCAGCTGTCGGGCAACGACCTCCTGGTCAAACAGGGTTCGACGACGGTGCTGACGGTGACGCTCAACACGACCACCGGCGCCTATACGGTGACGCAGAACAACCCGATCCTGCATGCCACCGGGCTGGACGAGAACAACCAGACCTTCACGATCACCTACCGGGTGACCGACGCGGATGGCGACACCGCCGACGGCACCCTCGGTGTCAATGTCGACGACGACACGCCGACCACGAGCGCGAACCTGACCGCACTGCTCGACGACGACGCGCTGACGGGCGGCAATGCCGGCGGCACGGGCGACGACGCGGATGCGTCGAACACCTCCGGCACGCTGGGCCATAGCTACGGCGCCGACGGAGCCGGATCGATCGCCTTCCTGACCACCGGGGCGCCGTCCGGCTTCACCTACCAGCTGTCGGGCAGCGACCTTTTGGTCAAGCAGGGCACGACGACTGTGCTGACGGTGACGCTCAACGCAGTGACCGGCGCCTATACCGTGACGCAGAACAATCCGATCCTGCATGCGACCGGCCTGGACGAGAACAACCAGGCCTTCACGATCGCCTACCAGGTGACCGATGCCGACGGCGACACCGCCAACGGCACGCTCGGCATCAATGTCGACGACGACACGCCGCTGATCGGGCCGATCTCGGATGGGCTGGTCGATTTCGCCGACGGGGATTCGGTCACCAATCCGCTCAACGGCCTGGTCGGCGCCGACGGGCCGGCGACTTACAGCGTCACCAGCTCGCCTGCGACGCTGACCATCTTCGACGGCACCTCCGCGGAGTTGACGTTGCTCAGGGACATCTCGGGCAACGGCACTGTCGTCACCTACTATGACGACGCGGACAACAGCGGCACGCTCAATGCCGGCGACACGTCGTTCTTCAAGCTGACGGTGGCGGGCGGAAACTACACCTTCGAGGTGCTCGAGGATCCGCCGCCGGCGGAGGTCACCTTCACCTTTGACGGAACGCCGTCGGGCAACCACCTGTTCACGATGGTCCAGTCCGACGGAAGCGGCATCGTGGCGACGCCTGAAACCGAGGTGGTCAAGCTGCACATCTCGCAAGGCGGCGGACCCACCACGCTCGGGGTGTTCAACCAGATGATCGACCCGAACGAGACCATGATGTTCACCTTCCTGAGCAACCCGAACGCGAACTTCACGGTACCTAACCTCAGCCAGGGCGAGGCCGATCTCGAGACCAACATCCTGTTCGGCGACGTGAAGACGATCACCGGCGGGGAGGTTGCCATCTCGCAGACCCAGGGCAACGATCCGGCCGGAATGCGGCTGACCGCCTACAACACCAAGGGCGACGGCAGCGCCGCCGAGCCAAGCGGCGACGGGTTCATCAACGGCTACACCAATGATCCCATCGCCGCGATCTCGGAGGTCAGGATCTTCGACGACAGCGGTACGCTGCTGCTCACGGCCACCGGCGACGTTTCGACGCCCGTCAACGGCATCACCGTCGACTTCCTGGCCAGCGGCGAGGTCGAGGTGCGAGGGCTCGAGGACGACTATTTCATCGAGTACGACGCCGACTCGCACGAGCGGCTCAAGGTCACCGGCCTCGAAGGCAAGTTCGACATCGGACGCATCGGCATTTCGCAGACGCAGCCGGCGCCGGACGAGGCGCTCGACTTCACCGTGCAGATCGCCGATGCCGACGGGGATACCGCCAGCGACAGCTTCGCGATAGGGATCGATGGGACAGGAATCTTTGACGACAACCACGTCGACGGCGTCATCGCCTAGACGGAAAGCGGCCGTGCGCCTTGCGGCGCACGGCCGCCACTTCGACCTGTCGCGGCGCGGGGGATGCTGCCATGCCGCGCAGTGAGCGTTCCTTCGCCGCGATCATGGCCGCGGTCAGGCGGCAGGCGCCGGCTCTCGTCGTGTTCAGCCTGCTGTCCAACCTGCTCCTGCTGGTCGGTGCCCTCTACATGCTGCAGGTCTACGACCGGGTGCTGGCGAGCGGCTCGATGGACACGCTGATGCTGCTCACGGCGATGGCGCTCGCGGCCATCGCCGTCTACGGCCTGTTCGAGCAGGCTCGCCGTCTCATCCTCGGCCGCATCGGCGCCTGGCTCGAGAACGAGCTGTGCGGTCCCGTGATCCGCCGCTCGATGGACGCGCGGCTTGCCGGCGCGCCCAGCGCGGATGCGGGCCTCAAGGACGTGGCCGACCTGCGCGCCTTCATCGGCGGCGACGGCATCCTGGCGTTTCTCGACGCACCCTGGACGCCGGTGTTCCTGACGATCGTCTGGCTGCTGCATCCCGGGCTCGGCATGCTGGCGACGGGCGGTGCGGTCGTGCTGTTCGTCGCCGCGCTCGCCAACGACTTCCTCACGCGCGGGCGCCAGCAGCGCGCCAGCCTGATCATGCGCCACAACCAGGCGGAGGCGCTCCGTTATGTCGAGAGCGCCGAAACCATCGCCCCGCTGGGCATGACCGGCATGGTCCTGGCGCGCTGGCAGGCGCAGCGCCGCGACGCCCAGGCCGAAGGTCAGCGCCTCGCCGAGACGACCGTCGCCATCGTCAGCAGCACACGCGCCCTGCGCCTTGCCCTGCAGGTGCTGATCCTCGGGTTCGGGGCCTATTTCGTGCTGAGGGGACAATTGACGGCCGGCGGCATGATCGCCGGGTCGATCATCCTCAGCCGAGCGCTCGCCCCGATCGAGCGCTCCATCGGTGGCTGGCGCAGCTTCGTTTCGGCGCGGACCGCGCACCGGAACCTGAGCCGGCTGCTCGGCGCCGGCGACACGGTGCCAAATCCAGTCCAGCCGCCGCGCCCGCTAGGCCGGCTCGAAGCGCAGGAGCTGCAATACCGCGCGCCGGGATCGGGAGACCGTATCATCGACAACGTCTCGTTTACGCTTGAGCCCGGCCAGACCTGCGCGGTCGTCGGGCCGTCCGGGGCCGGCAAGTCGAGCCTCTGCCGACTGCTCGTCGGGGCCTGGAAGCCCTCCCACGGTCACGTGCGGCTCGACGGCGCCGAAATCTCGGCGTGGGACGCGGAGGACAGGGGCCGATATCTCGGCTACCTGCCGCAGCAGGTGGAACTGTTCCCGGGCACCGTGGCCGAAAACATCGCCCGCCTGCAAGAGGTCGAGAGCGCGCCGGTCATCGCGGCGGCGAAGCTTGCCGGCATTCACGAGATGATCCTTCACCTGCCTGACGGCTACCAGACCGTCGTCGGCCTGCACGGCACCCGGATCTCTCTGGGTCAGCGGCAGCGCATCGGGCTTGCGCGCGCGCTGTTCGGCGATCCGCCGCTGATCATTCTCGACGAGCCGAATTCGAACCTGGACAGCGAGGGCGACCAGGCGCTGCTCCGGGCGCTCAACCTGCTGAAGCAGCAGGGTCGGACGATCCTGATCGTCTCCCACCAGGCGATGCCGCTGCAACTGGCCGACAAGATCCTGATCCTGAAGGAAGGCAGCGTCGCGATGTTCAGCAACCGCGACGAGGTTCTCAAGATGCTCGGCGGCGGCCGCCGCCACATCAGCGTCGTCTCGACCAGCGGCACGTTGAGCCGGCCGACCCGCGGCCCGACGGCGGCGGAGTAGCGGCCATGTGGGATGAGATCGTCGCGCGACTGCAGCAGTACGCGGCCCTCGTGGAAGCATGGTACGAGGAGGTCTTTACCGCGGCGGGCTGGGCCAATCCCGAGGAGGTGGCGCGGATCGCCCTCTATGTGACGCTGATCGTCCTTGTGGGCTGCGTCATGATGCTGCTCTGGCTGGCGCTTGCCGGCCCCTCGCCGAAAGCCGCCGACCCGAGCCTGGCGCAGGTGACGCGCTGGCCCCGCAGGCTGGGCTATGCGGCGTTCCTGCTGCTGGTGGCGGGCTTCGGCGCCTGGGCGTCGACCGCTCCGCTGGCGAGCGCCGCCATTGCGCCCGCCGTCGTCAGCCCGGACGGCAGCCGCAAGACCATCCAGCATCTCGAAGGCGGGATCATCCGGACCATCCATGTCCGGGAAGGCGAACGGGTGGCCAAAGGCCAGAAGCTGATCACGCTCGAGGATACGCAGGCCCGCGCCGGCCGCGACGAACTGCGCGAACGCTTCGTCCACCTGCTGACGACCGAGGCGCGGCTCGTCGCCGAGCAGACCGACGCGAAGGACATCGCGTTTCCCCAGGAGCTGAAGGCATTCGGAGTTTCCGAGTCCCATCCGACGATGCTGGGCCAGCGCGACCTCTTGCTCAGCCGCCGCGCCACCCGGGAGGGGAGGGACCGGATCCTCGGGCAGCGGGTCAAGCAGCTGGAGGAGGAGATCACCGGCCTGCGCGAGATCATAGCGGCCCAGGACACGCAACTGATGCTGATCGGCAGGGAGATCAAGTCGGTCGAGGAGCTCTATGGCAAGGGCCTCGAGCGCCTGCCGCGGCTGCTGGCGCTGCAGCGCGAGCAGGCCGGGCTACGGGCCGGGCAGGCTGCGAACCGGGCCGCGATCGCGCGCGACAAGCAGGAGATCGGCGAGGCTGAGATGCAGCTCCTGACGCTGCGCCAGGAGAACAAGGAACGGGTGAACGAGGAACTGACGAAGGTGCGCGCCGGCCTGGCCGAGCTGCGCAGCCAGTTGCCGTCGCGGACCGACGTCCTGAGCCGGACCGTGATCGAGGCGCCGATTGCCGGGACGGTGATGAATGTCCGGGTGACGACCGAGACCGGCGTGATCGGCGCGGGCGCGCCTCTGCTCGATATCGTGCCGGCGGAGAACAAGCTCATCATCGACGCAAGGGTCAAGCCGATCGACATCGACACGGTCCGGCCGGGCATGAGGAGCCGCATCCTGCTGACCGCCTACAGGCAACGCAACATGCCCCAGATCCATGGTGTGCTGCGGACCATCTCGGCGGACAGGCTGATCGACGAGCGCTCCGGCGAGCCCTATTTCCTGGCCAAGGTCGAGGTCGACCGGGCGGAGCTTGCGCATATTGCGGGAGTGCGGCTGAGCCCGGGCATGCCCGCCGAGGTGATGATCCTGACGGGCGAGCAGACCGTGCTGGCCTATTTCCTCGGCCCGCTGCTCGAATCCTTCGCCAGGAGTTTTCGCGAAAACTGAGCGCCACGCTTCGGATGCCGGCTGTCGGTCCAGAGGGAGCCAAGCGCTGAACCAAGCCTTCCCGCAGCGCGGCTGCCGGCCTAAAAATGCGGTCGGATTCAGGACATGGCCGCGATGCGCGCCGGTCTAAGACCTTTATCGTAACAGGGAGCCTGCCATGCTGCGCAAGACGGAATTCTTCATCGACGGCAAATGGGTGGCGCCGGCCGTCGCCCGGGAACTCGCGGTCATCAATCCTGCCGACGAACAGCCCTTTGCCGTGATCTCGCTCGGATCACCGGCCGACGTCGACAAGGCGGTGAAAGCCGCGCAGCGGGCGTTTCCGGCATGGAGCGCCACCAGCCGCGCCGAACGCATCGGCTATCTCGAAAAGCTGCTCGCAGCCTACAGGCGGCGCATGCGCGACATGGCCGAGGCCATTTCGGCGGAGATGGGCGCGCCGATGAAGCTGGCGCTGGAATCGCAGGCGGCCTGCGGCGCCGGCCACATCGAGAGCTTCATCGAGGTGCTCGGCGAATTCGAGTTCGAGGAACCGCTGAACGAGAAGAACCCGCAGGAGCGCATCGTGCGCGAGCCGATCGGCGTGTGCGGGCTGATCACCCCGTGGAACTGGCCGATGAACCAGGTGACGCTGAAGGTGGTGCCGGCGCTGGCCGCCGGCTGCACAGTGGTGCTCAAGCCGTCCGAGATCGCGCCGATGTCGTCGATCGTCTTCGCCGAGATGATGGAGGAAGCAGGCTTCCCCGCAGGCGTGTTCAACATGGTCAACGGCGACGGCCCCACGGTGGGCGAGGCGATGTCGCGGCATCCCGGCATCGACATGATGTCGTTCACCGGCTCGACTCGCGCCGGCACGGCGGTCACACGGGCTGCAGCCGAGACGGTCAAGCGCGTGGCGCTCGAACTCGGCGGCAAGTCGCCCAACATCGTCTTCGCCGACGTCGAGCTCGAGGATGCCGTCACACGCGGCCTGGCCCATGTGTTCGAGAACACCGGCCAGTCCTGCAACGCGCCGACGCGCATGCTTGTGCAGCGTCCGGTCTACGACAAGGCGGTCGACATCGCGGCGAAATATGCGGCGACCGTCACGGTCGGGCAGCCGGCCGAGGACGGCGACCATATCGGCCCGCTGTCGTCGGACGTGCAGTTCGACAAGGTGCAGGGCATGATCGACGCCGGCATCAAGGAAGGCGCGCGGCTGGTGGCCGGCGGGCTCGGGCGCCCAGAGGGGTTCAACCGCGGCTATTTCGTGCGGCCGACCGTGTTCGCCGACGTCAACAACGACATGCGCATCGCCCGCGAGGAGATTTTCGGGCCGGTGCTGGCGATGATCCCGTTCGAGACCGAGGAGGAGGCGATCGCCATCGCCAACGACACGCCCTACGGCCTGTCCGCCTATGTGCAGTCGGCCGACAAGGTCCGCGCCCAGCGCGTCGCCCGCAAGCTGCGCGCCGGCATGGTGCAGATCAACGGCACCGACCGTCCCTATGGCAGCCCGTTCGGCGGCTACAAGCAGTCGGGCCTCGGCCGCGAGGGCGGCAAGTGGGGGCTCGAGGATTTTCTCGAAGTGAAGGCGATCAGCGGGTTCGAGGAAGGGCAGGGCTGAGAGTAGAACTGGTGTCTCGCAGAAGGGGCCCCCTCTCCGTCACGGCTTCGCCGTGCCACCTCTCCCCCACTGCGTGGGGGCGAGGAACCCCGGCTCTGCAAGGCCGCACTTGATCATTCGACCGGGCTGGGGCCTGGACGATTGGCGTTTCCTCGCCTCACGGAGTGGGAGGGATGGCACGGCGAAGCCGTGACGGGGAGGGGGCCTTTGGCCAAGTAGAAGGCGCACGCGGCGTCGGGCGCACCTGACCCCGACGCCTACCCCTCGTTCCGGCTTACATAATCCTCTGCAATCTGCCGCATCCGCGCGCCGTCGATACTGTCGGCGTGGCCGCCGTGGACGACGTGAACCGGAAGCTCGATGAGGCGCCGCATGGTGGCGCAGTAGGCGGGGCGGTCGGAATCCGGCATGTCGTCAACCAGCAGGCCGCCATGGATGGCGTCGCCGGAAAACAGCGTGCCGTCGCGCTCGTCGAACAGGCCGATGGAGCCGGGCGAATGGCCGGGCAGGTGCAGCACGCGGAAGGCGCGGTCGCCGAGGTCGATGATGTCACCCTCATCGAGCAGGCAGTGAAGCGGCGCGGGCTCGATGGCGTAGTCGGCGGAGCGCCAGCCGGGGTAGGGCAGCTCGGAAACGGCGCTCGGCAGGTCGCGGAACATGTGGGCGTAGGTCGCTTCGTCCGGCATGGTCTCGAAGAACTCGGCCTCGACGCGCGGGCCGGCGCGCCAGGCAAATTCGTGCAGCGAGCCGACGTGGTCGAGATGGACATGGGTCGCGACCGCGAGCAGCGGCTTGCCGAAGGAACTTGCGTCGCGATGCGTCGTCGCGATCTCGGGTGCCAACGGGCAGATGCCCATGCCGGTGTCGACCAGCATGTCGAGGTCGCGGCCGCGCACCAGCCAGATGTTGGCGCGGCAATAGTCGGTGACGAAGGGCTCGGTCAGCATCCTCGTCCTGTCGTCGACGATGCGCTTCGAAAACCAGCCCGGCTGTCGCCTCACACGAACGGCCTGCCGATCTTGAAACGCCCGGGCACGAGCCGGCGGAGATAGTCCATCCCCTTCTCCGACAGGTGGTTGGCGTCGGGCAGCATGAAATCGTCGGGCATGTGGCGGGTCTTGCCGGCGACATTGGCGAGCGGCACGAGCCTCAGCATGGTCTTGCCGCCCTCGTATTTGAGCGCGACCGAGCCGCCGCCCTTGTCTGCCGCATCGATGGCGAAGACGCCGGCGTCGAAGGCCTCCTGCGCATCGACCGCGTTGACCGCGCCGACATAGCCGCGCGGCATGTAGCCGAGCGCATCGACACGGGCGCGCTTGCCGGGCAGGCCCTCGGCCAGGGCCTGTTCGAAGGCACGGGGCAGATCGCTGCCGGAAAGCTTGATGTTGCCGTGGGCATCGCGCTCGAGCTTGTCGGCGGGAACGATACTCTCGACCAGAGCACGGCCGTCCTCGGTGGTGACGCCTTCGGACACCGCCACCACGCAGCGGCGGTGGCGGGCGAGCGTCGCCTTCACGTCGTCGATGAAGCGGGGCACCGAGAAGGCCCGTTCGGGAACATAGACGAGGTGCGGGCCGTCGCTGTCGTCGTCGCGCCAGGCCGCGGCCGCGGCCGTCAGGAAGCCGGCGTGGCGGCCCATGACGATGCCGACATAGATGCCGGGCAGCGCCCGGAAATCGAGATCGACCGACAGGAAGGCGCCGGCGACGAACTCGGCGGCCGAGATGAAGCCCGGAACGTGGTCGTTTTCCTCGAGGTCGTTGTCGATCGTCTTGGGCGCGTGCACGAACGCCATGCTGCCCTGGGCTGCGTCGGTGAGGATCTGCTGGGTGCCGGCGGTGTCGTTGCCGCCGATATAGATGAAGGCCTGGGCATCGGCTTTCTTCAGCCCTTCGAGGATGACCTTGCAATAGGCAGCGTCGGGCTTGTCGCGGGTACTGCCCAGGGCTGCGCCCGGGGTGGCGGCGATGCGCAGGAGCTGCTCTTCGGCGATGTCGGTCAGGTCGACATAGTCGCCGTCGCGGATGCCGCGGACGCCGTGGCGCGAGCCCAGGATGCGGGCCTTGGGATGGCGGCGGCGGATTTCGAGCACCGCGCCGGCCATGGTCTGATTGATGACGGCGGTCGGTCCGCCGCCCTGCGCGATCACGAATGTCGAAGGCATGGTGGGCATCCTCCCCAATGATATCGGCAAACTTTCGCCCTTATCGGCAAGCGACGCAATGGGGGAGATGGAGCGGCCTGCGGACGACCGCCGGCGTGGGGCGCAGTTCGTCGGAACGGGACGCGCCAGACGACTTGGTCTGGCTGCGAAAGGCGCTAGCCGACGACGATCGGGCTCTTGCCGTGGACGCGGCTGAAGAGGTCGATGACGTCCTGGTTGATCATGCGCACGCAGCCCGACGACATGGCCTGGCCGATGGTCCACCACTCGGGCGAGCCATGCACGCGGTAGCCGGTGTCGCGGCCGTCCTGGAAAATGTAGAGCGCACGCGCCCCGAGCGGGTTGTCGAGGCCGCCGGGCTGGCCGCCGCGCCATTTCTCCAGTTCCGGCTTGCGGGCGATCATCTCCGGCGGCGGCGTCCATGTCGGCCATTTCTTGCCGTACTGGATGTTGGCGCGGCCGGACCAGCGGAAGCCGTCGCGGCCGATGCCGACGCCGTAGCGGATGGCGTCGCCGCCCGGCTGGACGAGATAGAGATACCTCTCCTGCAGCCGCACGACGATGGTGCCGGGCGCTTCGCCGGTCGGATCGACGACGATCTGGCGGCGGAACTTGGGGTCGACCTTGGCGAAGGGGATCTCCGGCAGCTGGTAGCCTTCGTCGGTGAAGGAAGCGTACATCAGCTCGGGGCTGGTGACCTGCTTGTCGACGCTGATGCTGGGCCGGATCGATCCGGTGGGCGTGGTGTCGAGCCCCATCTCCGGCACCTGCAGCATCTCCATGTCGAGCGTGCGGCTGCAGCCGGCGAGCAGGCCGGCAGCGCCGATGCCGAGAAGGACGCTGCGGCGCGAGGCGGATTTCGGGGCGTTGTGGTCGTTCGGGCCGGAGACCGGCGAAGCAGGCGATTTCGACACGGCACAATTCCACTGGTTACGCGGGTGGCCTGGCCCCGAGAAAACTCCGGCCGGATAGACCGCATTTTCGGCATTCATGGTTGAGAAAGGGTGAATGCGGCGTGCTTCCCGTTAAGGGCTTTACAACGGTGCCGCGGCGGAGCTTGATCGCCGCTCAACAGGGAGACCGCCATGTCGTTCGAAAGCTGGGCCGCCTTTGCCGCCGCATCCGCCGTGCTGCTCGTGATCCCCGGGCCGACGATCCTCCTGGTCGTTTCCTATGCGCTCGGCCAGGGCTGGCGCACGGCGCTGCCGATGGCGGTGGGCGTGGCGCTCGGCGACTTCACCGCAATGACGCTGTCGATGCTCGGCATCGGCGCACTGCTTGCGGCGTCCGCCACGATCTTCACCATCGTGAAGTGGATCGGCGCGGCCTACCTGATCTATCTCGGCATCAAGCTGTTCCGCGCCGGTGGTGCGCTCGACGCCAAGCCGCGCACGGATGCAGCGTCAGCCGCCAAGATGATGGCGCATGCCTGGATCGTGACGGCGCTGAACCCCAAGAGCATAACCTTCTTCGTCGCCTTCCTGCCGCAGTTCCTGGACCGCAGCGCCGATTTCTGGACGCAGATGGCGATCTTCGAGCTGACCTTCCTGACGCTCGCCTTCGCCAACGCCTTCGGCTACGCGCTGGTGGCCGCGCGGGCCCGCAAGGTGGTGTCGAACCCGCGCGCCATCCGCATTTTCAACCGTACCGGCGGCACGCTGCTGGTCGGCGCCGGCATCGCGGCGGCGGCGGCACGCTCCGGGCACTGAGGAGCCCGTCGTGGTGAAGGACAGGCTCGGTCTTGCGCTGAGCGGCGCCGACGAGGCGGCCGCCGCGTATTACGAGCGAGGCGTGAGCGAACTGCAGCGCTTCGTCGGCGATCCGGTCGGCTCCGCCGACAAGGCGATCGCGGCGGCGCCCGACTTCGTCATGGCGCATGTGCTGAAGGGTTGGCTCTACGGTCTGTCGACCGAGCGCGAGGCGATGGTCGTGGCGCGGGATTGCCACCATACGGCGGCCGGTCTTGCCGCAACGGCGCGCGAGAAGGCGCATGTCGCCGCCCTCGGGCGTCTCGCCGGCGGTCACTGGCACGAAGCCGGGCATATCCTGGCGGAGCTGACGGCGGAGCATCCCACCGATGCGCTGGCGCTGCAGGCCGGGCACCAGATCGACTTCTTCACCGGCAACGCCTTGATGCTGCGCGACCGCATCGCACGTGCGATGCCGGCATGGGGCAGGGGCATGCCGGGCTATCACGCCATCCTCGGCATGCAGGCCTTCGGCTTCGAGGAGATGGGCGACTATGCGCGCGCCGAGGCGCTGGGCCGGGAGGCAGTGGCGCTGGAGCCGCGCGACGGCTGGGCCCAGCATGCGGTGGCGCATGTGATGGAGATGCAGAGCCGCCAGGGCGACGGCATCGCCTGGATGCGCGGCAACGCCGAGGCCTGGACGAAGGAGAGCTTTCTCCAGGTGCACAACTGGTGGCACCTGGCGCTGTTCCACTACGATCTCGGCGAGACCGACGAGGTGCTCGCCCTCTATGACGGGCCGATCTACGGCGCGCAGTCGAAGCTGGCGCTCAACATGGTCGATGCCTCGGCGATCCTGTGGCGGCTGCATCTGGGTGGCGTCGATGTCGGCGCACGCTGGGCGGATCTCGCGGCCAACTGGGCGCCGAAGGCCGCAGCCGGCAACTACGCCTTCAACGATGCGCATGCGATGATGGCTTTCGTCGGCGCCGGGCTCGAAGCGCCGTCCAAGGCGATGCTCGACACCCAGCGCGAGGCGATTGCCCGCGACGACGACAACGCCGCCTTCACCCGTGACGTCGGCCACCCGGTGACGCTTGCGGTGAAGGCCTTCGGGGAAGGGCGCTATGGCGAGACCGTCAGCCTGCTCGAACCCGTGCGTGCCATCGCCCACCGCTTCGGCGGCAGCCACGCCCAGCGCGACGTCATCGAGCTGACGCTGATCGAGGCCGCCCTGCGCGACGGCAATGACGCGCTGGCCGTGAAGCTGGCCACCGCACGCAACCATGCGCGGCCGGCAAGCCCGCTATCGGGCCTGTTCGTCCAGCGAGCTGCACTTCTCGCGCATGGCTGACTGAGACCGAAGGCCCGTCGCCGAGGCGCTCGATTTATTTTTTGCGAGTTCCGAAATAAATGTCGACCCGGCCCGGGAATGTTTGCTAATAAGCATCGTCCGTCGGAGGAACGGGCAGGTGGCCCGGCCGTTTCAGCCTGTTGGCGATGAGGCCGGCCAATGACGTGAGAGGATGGACGCGACGAGCGTCCGCGTCGCTCATTCGGGAGGAATGGCATGTATCTCGGGCTCGATCTCGGCACGTCAGGCGTGAAGGCGCTTTTGATGGACGCCGACCAGAAGATCATCGGCTCCGGCCACGGTTCGCTCGACGTGTCGCGGCCGCATCACGGCTGGTCCGAGCAGGACCCGGCCGACTGGATCGCCGCCACGGAAGAGGCGGTCGCCGAACTCAAGGCGGCGCATCCCAAGGAGATCGCCGCCGTGCGCGGCATCGGCCTGTCGGGCCAGATGCATGGCGCGACGCTGCTCGATGCCTCCGGCAAGGTGCTGCGTCCCTGCATCCTGTGGAACGACACACGCAGCTTTGCCGAGGCGGCCGCGCTCGACGCCGATCCGCGCTTTCGCAAGATCACCGGCAACATCGTCTTCCCGGGCTTCACCGCGCCCAAGCTCGCCTGGGTGAAGGCCAACGAGCCCGAAATCTTCGCCAAGGTGGCCAAGGTGCTGCTGCCCAAGGACTATCTGCGGCTCTGGCTGTCGGGCGAATACATTTCGGAGATGTCCGACTCCGCCGGAACTTCGTGGCTGGACGTCGCGGCTCGGCGCTGGTTGCCCGAGCTTCTGGCCGCCACCGGTCTCGGCGCCGAGCACATGCCGTCGCTGGTCGAAGGCACCGACCGGGCAGGCACCTTGCGCGGCGAACTGGCGGCGAAGTGGGGCATGGGGCAGGGCGTGGTCATTGCCGGCGGCGCCGGCGACAACGCCGCTTCCGCCTGCGGCATGGGCACGGTCAAGCCGGGCGCGGCCTTCGTGTCGCTGGGCACGTCGGGCGTGCTGTTTGCCGCCAACGGCGCCTATCTGCCCAATCCGGAAAGCGCCGTGCATACCTTCTGTCATGCGCTGCCCAATGCTTGGCACCAGATGGGCGTCATCCTGTCGGCGACGGACTCGCTCAATTGGCTGTGCAACATCACCGGCAAGGATGCTGCCGAACTGACCCGCGAGCTGGGCGGCGAATTGCGCGCGCCGTCGGGCGTCACCTTCCTGCCCTATCTTTCGGGCGAACGCACGCCGCACAACGACGCGGCGATCCGCGGCTCGTTCACCGGCCTCGTGCATGAGATCGACCGGGCGGCGATGACGCAGGCGGTGCTCGAGGGCGTGGCCTTCGCCTTCCGCGACAGCCTGGAGGCGCTGGCCAAGGCCGGGACCACGCTGACGCGCGTGACGGCGATCGGCGGCGGTTCGCGCTCGCGCTACTGGCTAAAGTCGATCGCCACGGCGCTCGGCCTGCCGGTCGACATTCCCGCCGATGGCGATTTCGGCGCCGCCTTCGGTGCCGCGCGCCTCGGCCTCATCGCCGCCGAAGGCGCCGACCCGCATCAGGTCTGCACGCCGCCGGCGACAGCCGAAACCATCGAGCCGGCGGCAGCGATGGCAGGCGCCTATGACGAAGCCTACCAGCGCTACCGCAAGCTCTATCCGGCGATCCGGGGGGCGATGTGAGGTCGCACTCCTTCGCACCCCCCTCTGCCCTGCCGGGCATCTCCCCCACAAGGGGGGAGATCAGTCGCGTCGCCTCAGCCCGGCACCCTGTCGAGGAAGCCGGTGATGGCGCTCAGGCGGCCGCCCTCGATGGTGGCGAAGTCGGAGCCCTCGATCACCGCGTCGACGCCGTCGGGGCCAAGGCCCCAGGAGAAGCGGATGTTGTCGCCGAAGCCGTCGGCACTGCCCTTCAGCCTGAAGCGGAAGCCGGGGAACTGGCCGTGCACGCCGGCGATCAGCGCGTCGATGCCGCCATGGCCGTCGCCCTGCATGATCGGGTCGCGGTAGCTGACGGCGGAGGTGAAGGCGGCGTCCATCTTGGCCTTGCGGACGGCTGCGTCGGTCTCGTTCCAGGCGGCGATGTAGGCCTCGGCGATGGCGTTGTAATCGGTCATTTCTGCACTCCGTCGGGTTCGTCCTGGTTGACGCGGCCTTTGTCGCAGCAGGCTCGACTGGAACCAATTACGCCTGAAGTAATCGAATTCGGAAATTCTGCAGTCGCCCGGCAGCGGGCGGCGATGCTTACTCACTGAAAGGAGTTCTCCCATGAGCACCGGCTATTTCGGCGACATCAAGCCCGTCAAATACGAGGGGCCCGACAGCACCAATCCGCTGGCCTACCGCCACTACAACGCCGACGAGGTGGTGCTCGGCAAAAGGCTGGAGGACCATCTGCGCTTCGCCGTCGCCTACTGGCACAGCTTCGCCTGGCCGGGCGGCGACCCGTTCGGTGGCCAGACTTTTGAACGCCCCTGGTTTGGGGAAACGATGGAGCATGCCAGGCTGAAGGCCGACGTCGCGTTCGAGCTGTTCTCGCTGCTGGGCGTGCCCTATTTCTGCTTCCACGATGCCGACGTGCGGCCCGAGGGGACCAACTTCGCCGAGAGTGCCAAGCGCCTCGACGAGATCGCCGGCCATTTCGAGGCCAAGATGGCCAAGACCGGCGTCAAACTTCTGTGGGGCACGGCGAACCTGTTCTCCAACCGCCGCTTCATGGCGGGTGCGGCGACCAACCCCGATCCGGACGTCTTCGCCTATGCGGCAGCGACTGTGAAGCATTGCATGGACGTCACCAAGCGGCTCAAGGGCGAGAACTACGTGCTGTGGGGTGGGCGCGAAGGCTATGAGACGCTGCTCAACACCGACATGGGCCGCGAACTCGACCAGCTCGGCCGCTTCCTCAACCTCGTCGTCGACTACAAGCACAGGATCGGCTTCACCGGCACGATCCTGATCGAGCCGAAGCCGCAGGAGCCGACCAAGCACCAGTACGACTACGACGTCGCCACCGTCTACGGCTTCCTGAAAAAGTACGGGCTGGAGAAGGAGGTGAAGGTCAATATCGAGCAGGGCCACGCGATCCTGGCCGGTCACTCGTTCGAGCACGAGCTGGCGACCGCCAATGCGCTCGGCATCTTCGGCTCCATCGACATGAACCGCAACGACTACCAGTCGGGCTGGGACACCGACCAGTTCCCCAACAACGTGCCGGAGATGGCGCTGGCCTACTACCAGGTGCTGCTCGGCGGCGGCTTCAAGACGGGCGGCACCAATTTCGACGCCAAGCTGCGCCGCCAGTCGCTCGATCCGGAGGACCTGCTGGTCGCCCATATCGGCGGCATGGATGCCTGCGCCCGTGGCCTGAAGGCGGCGGCCAGGATGATCGAGGACAAGGCGCTGTCCGGCCCGCTCGACGCCCGCTACGCCGGCTGGAACGCGGCCGAGGCCAAGGCGATGCTGGCAGGCGAGCGCACGCTGGAGGAGATCGCCGCGCGCGTGGTCAAGGACGGCATCGAGCCGCAGCCGAAGTCGGGGCGGCAGGAATATCTGGAGAACGTCGTCAACCGCTACGTCTGACGGCGCGTTCCAGGCACGGCTGTCGGAAACCATGGAGGCCCCACGCGCGGTTGGCGGGTGGGGCGCAGGCGGTTGAGGTTCCGGCGGGGGCACACCTTGCCCCCGAATTGCCCCTTTCTCGCCCTCATGGCGCCAGTCGAATCAGCCACTTAGTGTTCCATGAGACGGGAACAAAAGACTTTCACCACCGACAGGCACGATCCGGCGATCGAGGCTCTCCTCGACAAGTCGGAGGCCGTTTCGATCGTCGACCGCCTGATGGCGCTGCCGCCGGTCACGGAGACCGAACTGTCCGACGAATGGAGCCGGGCAGTGGCAAAGCGGCTCGAACTCGTGCTCGCCGAGAGCATGCGGGCGCGGATCGACCACGAAGGCCGCGACGCGGCATAGCCCCTTGCCGCCGCGTTTGACGAACGGAGGATGGTCAGCCATCCTCCTTAGATGATACGCGCGGTGCTCCTGGATCTTTCGGGCGTCGTCTATGACGGCGACACGCCGATCCGGGGCGCGGTCGAGGCGATCGCGCTTCTGCGCGATGCCGGTCTGCCCATCCGCTTCGTCAGCAACACCACGCGCTCGCCGCGGCAGGCGATCGTGGTGCAACTGGCCGGGCTCGGCATTACCATCGCGGATGACGAACTGCTGACGCCGGCGAACGCCGCGGTTGCCTGGCTTACGGCGCATGGCTGCAGCCCGCATCTGCTCGTGCATCCGGATCTCGAAGCGGAGTTCTCCGGCGTCCCCGCGGGCGAGCTGAAGGCCGTCGTGGTCGGCGACGCCGCAGAGGCGTTCGACTATGCCGCGATGAACGGCGCCTTCCGGCAGCTCGTCGACGGCGCCGAGTTCCTGGCGCTCGCCACCAACCGGACCTTCAAGGACGCCGATGGCGGCCTCAGCCTCGATGCCGGGGCCTTCGTCGCCGCGCTCGAGTTCGCCGCCGGCAAGCAGGCGATCGTGCTCGGCAAGCCGTCGCGCGACTTCTTCCACGCCGCCCTTGCCGGCCTGGGCTGCGGGCCGGGCGATGCCGTCATGGTCGGCGACGACATGGAGAGCGACGTCGCCGGCGCGTTGCGTGCCGGGCTGGGGGCAGGGCTGCTGGTCCGCACCGGCAAGTATCGGCCGGGCGACGAGGGCCGCTTCGCGCCGCACCCGACCGCGGTCGTCGACGACCTGGAAGCTGCGGTCGAGTGGATTGTTCGCAAGCGGGGCTGATAGGCCGCCTGCATCCTCGCTCGTGCATGTGAGGTTACCCCCACCCCTAACCCCTCCCCACAAGGGGGAGGGGGATTCCGGGGCTGCTCGCGCCAAGCGAGATGTTGTCACCATTGGATCGTATAGCGCGACGCAAAACCTCCCTCCCCCTTGTGGGGAGGGATTGAGGGTGGGGGTATGAAGCACACGGGCGCCGCCGGCAGAGCGCCAACTACCCCCGCCGCATCCTGACCGGGGCCGTTCCGAACGCACGCGAAAAGCTGCGGGAAAAGGCGGCGGCGGAGGAGAAGCCGGTGCGCTCGGCCACTTCGGCCATGCTGACGCGGGTATCCACCACCAGCCGGCGGGCGGCACTCAATCTGAGCCTGAGATAGTAGGCGCCCGGCGTTTCGCCGATCGAGGCGCGGAAGATGCTTTCGAGCGTGCGCGCCGTCACCCCGGCGCGCCTGGCGATCGCGGCGATCGTCAGCGGGCGGTCGACATGCGCCTCCATCAGCCGGATCGCCTGGGCGAGCCGCGGATCGTAACCGTCGAGCCGGCCGAGCGAGACCAGCGGCTGGGCATCGGTTGCGGCACGCGACTGGTCGTAGATGAAGACGCTGGCCACATCGAGCGCCACCGCCATGCCGAGCCGCGACCGCACCAGATGCAGCATCAGGTCGAAGGTCGGCGCGGCACCGCCGCAGGTGAACACCGGGCCGTCGATGATGTAGCGGTCGGGGCGCACCTCGACCTCGGGAAAGGCCACTGAAAAGTCCTCCAGGTCCTCCCAGTGCGTGGTCGCGGCCCGGCCGTCCAGCAGGCCGGCGCGGGCGACCAGCCAGGTGCCGGCCTCGACGCCGCCGACCGCCCGCGCGCCACGCGCGGCGCGGCGCAGGCCGCCGAGCAGCTTGGAGGTGGCGTAGCCCTGCGTGCCGAAGCCGGCGATGACGACGAGCACGTCGCATGGTTCGCCGGGATCGAAGGCACCGGATACGGCTACCGGCAGGCCACAGGTGGTGAACGCCGGCTCCCCGGTGGCCGAGACGAGGCGGAAATCGAACAGCGTTTCGCCGGCGATGCGGTTGGCGGCGCGCAGCGGATCGATGGCGGAGGCCACGCACATGATGGACGCGCCGGAGAAGACCAGCATCGTCACCCTGAGCGGGGCCCGCTCGCTGCGAAAGATTGTCGGTTTTTCGCTCTTGGCCATTTGGATTTCGTAAAACGCAAAACAGACGCGCGCAAGCGGCGCGATGATCGCGGCCAGATGTTTCGTATGGGAGGAATGCGATGCCGCTCGAGATGAACCGCGAGGTCTTCATTACCTGTGCCGTGACCGGGTCCGGTGGAACGCAGGATCGCAGCCATCTGGTGCCGCGTTCGCCCAAGCAGATCGCCGACTCGGCCATCGAGGCGGCCAAGGCGGGCGCGGCGATCGTCCACTGCCATGTGCGCGATCCCGAGACCGGCAAGCCGCGCCGCGACATCCATCTCTACCGCGAGGTGACCGAGCGCATCCGCGAGGCCGACGTCGACGTGGTGCTCAACCTCACCGCCGGCATGGGCGGCGACATGGTGTTCGGCGGTGTCGAGAGCCCGCTGCCGCTGAAGGAAGCCGGCACCGACATGGGCGGCGCGTCGAACCGCGTCGAGCATGTGCGCCAGTGCCTGCCGGAGATCTGCACGCTCGACTGCGGCACGATGAACTTCGCCGAGGCCGACTACGTCATGACCAACACGCCGGGCATGCTGCGCGCCATGGGCGGCATGATGACGGCGATGGGCGTCAAGCCGGAGATCGAGGCCTTCGACACCGGCCACCTGTGGTTCGCCAAGCAGCTGGTGGAGGAGGGCGTGCTCAAGCCCGACGCGCTGGTGCAGCTGTGCATGGGCGTGCCGTGGGGCGCCCCCGACGACCTCAACACCTTCATGGCCATGGTCAACAACGTGCCGAAGAGCTGGACCTTCTCGGCCTTCTCGCTCGGCCGCAACCAGATGGCCTATGCCGCGGCCGCAGTGCTTGCCGGCGGCAACGTGCGCGTCGGCCTCGAGGACAACCTCTGGCTCGACAAGGGCGTGCTGGCGACCAATGCGCAGCTGGTCGAGAAGGCGGTGACGGTCGTCGAGACCCTCGGCGCGCGGGTCATCGGGCCCGAAGAGGTACGCAAGAAGCTGAATCTTACGAAGCGCGCGCCGCTGGCGGCGTGACCACCTTGCGATGAAGACAATCACCCCCACTCCGGCTCGCTGCGCTCGCCACCTCTCCCCCTGCCCGGGGGAGAGGAAAGGTGCCAAGGTTGCGGCCGTCCTTCCTCTCCCCCGTCGATCGGAGGAGAGGTGGTTTGCGCAGCAAACCGGAGCGGGGGTCGAATTTGGGGGACTGGAACCATGACAATTTCCAAGGCAGCCGCCATCGGCGGCGGGGTGATCGGCGCGGGCTGGGTGGCGCGGCTGCTGCTCAACGGCATCGACGTGTCGATCTTCGATCCCGACCCGGAGGCCTCCCGCAAGGTCGGCGAGGTGATGAAGGGCGCGCGCCGGGCCTACAAGCAGATGCTGCCCGGCGGCCTGCCCAAGGAGGGCAAGCTGAGCTTCGCCAAGACCATCGCGGAAGCAGTGGCCGACGCCGACTTCATCCAGGAAAGCGTGCCCGAACGGCTCGACCTCAAGCACAAGGTGCTGGCGGAGATCGACAGCCACGCCCCCGCCAATTCGATCATCGGTTCGTCCACCTCCGGCATCAAGCCGTCCGACATGCAGGTGGCGATGAAGAAGCACCCCGAGCGGCTGGTGGTCGGCCATCCGTTCAACCCGGTCTACCTTTTGCCCATCGTCGAGATCGTCGGCGGCGCCCAGACTTTCCCCGAGGCCATCGAGGTCGCCAAGGAGATCTATGCCTCCATCGGCATGAAGCCGGTCGTCATCCGCAAGGAGATCGAGGCCTTCGTCGGCGACCGCCTGCTGGAGGCGGCCTGGCGCGAGGCGCTGTGGCTGATCAAGGACGGCATCTGCTCGGTCGAGGAACTCGACGACATCATGCGCTACGGCTTCGGCCTGCGCTGGGCCCAGATGGGCATGTTCCAGGTCTACCGCATCGCCGGCGGCGAGGCCGGCATGCGCCACTTCATGGCCCAGTTCGGCCCCTGCCTGAAATGGCCGTGGACCAAGCTGATGGACGTGCCGGAGTTCAACGACGAGCTGGTCGACCTGATCGCGACCCAGTCGGACGAGCAATCCGACAAATGGTCGATCCGCGAGCTGGAAAAGATCCGAGACGACAATCTCGTGGCGATCATGGATGCGCTGTCGAAGCAGAACAAGGGCAAGGGCTGGGGCGCCGGCGCGCTCTACAAGGACTACACCAGGCAGCTCGCCGCGCAGGCGAAGCCCAAGGTGTCGAAGGCCGCCGAGAAGGCCAAGGCGACCAAGCCGGTGAAGAAGGCGGCGGCAAAGAAGAAGGGCTGAGACGATGCAGTTCGAGGAGGTCGACCCCCGCTCCGGTTTGCTGCGCAAACCACCTCTCCCCCGTTCTACGGGGGAGAGGAAGGCCGGCCGCAGCCTTGGCGCCCGTCCTCTCCCCCGGGCAGGGGGAGAGGTGGCGCGCGCAGCGCGACGGAGTGGGGGTGCTTCCCTGTCGGCAAAGTCCAGCGACCCCAACCATCCCGGGGAGGGCTAAGAATGCATTTCGGTCTGTCCGAGGAACAGCGGCTCATCGTCGACACGACGCGCGCCTTCGTCGAGAACGAGCTCTACCCGCATGAGCGCGAGGTCGAGCGCAGCGGTCATCTCCGGCGCGAGCTGATCGAGGAGATCAAGGCAAAGGCGATCGCCGCCGGGCTCTATGCCGCCAACATGCCGGCGGATGTCGGCGGGGCGGGGCTCGATACGCTGACCTGGCTGCTCTACGAAAAGGAGCTCGGCCGCGCCAACTATGCGCTGCACTGGACCTGCGTGGCGCGGCCGTCCAACATCCTGCTCGCCGGCACGCCGGAGCAGCGCGAAAAGTATCTCTTCCCCTGCATCCGCGGCGAGAAGTGGGACTGCCTCGCCATGACCGAGCCGGGCGCCGGCTCCGACCTGCGCGGCATGAAGGCATCCGCCGTCGAGAAGGGCGGCGACTGGGTGCTGAACGGCACCAAGCATTTCATCTCCCACGCCGACCTCGCCGATTTCGCCATCGTCTTCATGGCCTCTGGCGAGGAAGATACGCCGCGCGGAAAACGCAAGAAGATCACCGCCTTCTTCGTCGACAAGGGCACGCCAGGGTTCACCGTGCGTGACGGCTACCGCAACGTCTCGCATCGCGGCTACACCAATTCGGTGCTGGAGTTCGACGACTGCCGCCTGCCGGCGAGCCAGGTACTGGGCGAGGTGCACAAGGGCTTCGAGGTCGCCAACAGCTGGCTGGGCGCGACGCGCCTGCAGGTCGGCGCCACCTGCCTCGGCCGCGCCGAGCGGGCGCTGGGCCACGCCGTCGAATATGCGGCGCAGCGCGAGCAGTTCGGCCAGCAGATCGGCAAGTTCCAGGGCGTGTCGTTCAAGCTCGCCGACATGGCGACCGAACTCAAGGCGGCCGAGCTGATGGTGATGGAGGCCGGCTGGAAATACGACCAGGGCACGGTCACCGACCAGGACATGGCGATGGCCAAGCTGAAGGCCACCGAGATGCTGGCCTACGTCGCCGACGAGGCGATCCAGATCCATGGCGGCATGGGCCTGATGGACGACCTGCCGCTGGAGCGCATCTGGCGCGACGCCCGCGTCGAGCGCATCTGGGAAGGAACGTCGGAAATCCAGCGGCACATCATCTCCCGCGCCCTGCTCAGGGCGGTGGGCGGATGATGTCGCGGCTTCCTGGTTCGACCCTCCCCCTTGTGGGGAGGATGGCCCGCAGGGCCGGGTGGGGGTAAATATGTCTGGCTCGACTTCATCTACCCCCACCCCGAAGCTGGCCCCGCCCGAACCCGGCAAGGGCAGGCTCGAACGCCTGCTGCGGCCGAAGTCGATTGCAGTCTTCGGCGGCTCGCAGGCGGCAGCCGTGGTCAGGCAATGCCTGAAAATGGGCTTTGCCGGCGACATTTGGCCGGTGCACCCGACGAAGGAGGCAGTCGAGGGGATAAAAACCTTCCGCTCGGTGGCCGAGCTGCCCGCAGCGCCCGACGCGGCCTTCGTCGGCGTCAACCGCTTCCTGACCATCGAGGTGATCGCGCAGCTGTCTGCGCGCGGCGCGGGCGGAGCGATCTCTTTTGCCTCGGGCTTCCTCGAGGCCGGCAACGACGATGCCGATGGCGAGCGGCTGCAGGCCGAGCTGGTGGCGGCCGCCGGTGCCATGCCGGTCATCGGGCCCAACTGCTACGGCCTGATCAACTATGCCGACGGCGCGCTTCTGTGGCCCGACCAGCATGGCGGCCAGAGGCTGGCGCCTGGCGGGCGCGGCGTCGCCATCATCACGCAGTCGTCCAACATCGCCTGCAACCTGACCATGCAGAAGCGCGGCCTGCCGGTGGCCTTCCTGATGACGGCGGGAAACCAGGCGCAGACGGGCCTGTCCGAGATGGCGCTGGGCCTGATCGAGGACGAGCGGGTGTCCTGCCTCGGCCTGCATATCGAGGGCTTCGACAAGGTCGAGGGCTTCGAGCGGCTGGCGGCGCGGGCGCGGGAACTGAACAAGCCGATCGTCGCCATGAAGGTCGGCCGCTCCGAGCAGGCGCGCAAGGCGACGATCTCGCATACGGCGTCGCTGGCGGGTTCGGACGCAGCGTCCGACGCCTTCCTCAAGCGCCTGGGCATCGCCCGCGTCGACACCATCCCGTCGCTGCTCGAAACGCTGAAGCTTCTGCACGCGGTCGGCCCGCTGCCGGGCTTTTCGCTGTCGTCGATGAGCTGTTCGGGCGGCGAGGCATCGGTCATGGCCGACAGCGCCGAGGGCCGGCGGCTCCACTTCCCGGCGCTGACGCCGGAGCATTATGCCCGGGTCAAGTCGACGCTCGGCGCCTTCGTGGCGGTCGCCAACCCGCTCGACTACCACACCTTCATCTGGAACGACGAACCGGCGATGACCGCGACCTTCGCGGCGATGGCGTCGGGCGGCTTCGATCTCAACATGCTGGTGCTGGATTTCCCGCGCAACGACCGCTGCTCCGACGCCGACTGGTGGCCGACGGTGCGCGCCTTCGAGGCGGCGCTGATGGCCAATGGCGCGCGCGGGGCGATCGTGGCGTCGATGTCGGAGAATTTGACCGAGGAACACGCGGCCGACCTGTTTGCGCGCGGCATCGTGCCGTTGCAGGGGATCGCAGAGGCGATGGACGCGGCGGAGGCGGCGGCGGGGATTGCAGAAGCGTGGAGCAAGCCTTCTACCTCCCCCTTGTGGGGAGGTCGCGCCGAAGGCGCGGGTGGGAGTAACCGAGCCGCCGCCAATACCCCCACCCCGGCGCTGCGCGCCGACCCTCCCCACAAGAGGGAGGGTGGAACCCTCGACGAAGCCGCCGCCAAATCCCTGCTGCGCGAAGCAGGCCTTGCCGTGCCGGCGGGTCGTCGCGCGAAAAGCGTAGCCGAAGCCATCGCGGCGGCCGAGGCGCTTGGCTATCCCGTCGCGCTCAAGGCGCTGGGCGTTGCCCACAAGAGCGAGTTGGGCGGGGTGCGGCTCAATCTGCGGACCGGCGAGGATGTGGGCGCGGCGGCCGTCGCGCTCCTGCCGCTGGGCTCCGGGGTCTATGTCGAGAAGATGGTGTCGGGCGGCGTGGCGGAGCTGATCGTTGGAATCGTCAGGGATCCGCTGTTCGGCCCGGTGATGACCATCGGCACCGGCGGCGTTTTGGTCGAGCTCATCAAGGACAGCGCGACGCTGCTGCTGCCCGCCTCGCGCGACGAGGTCGAGGCGGCGTTGAAGGGGCTCAAGATGTACCCGCTGCTCGACGGCTATCGTGGCCGCGCCAGGGCTGATGTCGGCGCTGCCGTCGATGCGATCATGACGATTGCCGCATTCGTCTCCGATCATGCCGATGCAATCGAGGAACTCGACATCAACCCGCTGATCGTCTGCGGCGAAGGGCAGGGCGCCTGGATCGCGGACGCGCTGCTGGTAGGTTCAAATGGCCCCTCATCCCCTGCCGGACCTTCTCCCCGTCGTGACGGGGAGAAGGAGGATGGCCGCGGCGTTGACGCCCCCCTCTCTCCGTCATCTACGGGGAGAGGGAAAGGGTGAGGGGCCAAAGGTCGTGAGGGCCATCCAGGCCAAGGGTGAGTGAGGGCAATGGAGGGAAAAATGTCCGACGTCGTGAAAACCCGCCGCGAGGGCGCCATCCTCGAGGTCACGCTCGACCGGCCCAAGGCCAACGCCATCGACCTCGCCACGTCGCGGCTGCTCGGGCAGACCTTCAAGGCCTTCCGCGACGACGACGGCTTGCGCATCGCCATCGTCAAGACGGCGGGGGAGAAGTTCTTCTCGGCCGGCTGGGATCTGAAGGCCGCGGCAAACGGCGATGCGGTCGACGGCGACTATGGCGTCGGCGGCTTCGGCGGGCTGCAGGAGCTGCGCGACCTGAACAAGCCGGTGATTGCCTGCGTCAACGGCATGGCGGTGGGCGGCGGCTTCGAGCTGGCGCTGTCCTGCGACCTGATCTACGCCTCGGATCATTCGAGCTTCGCCCTGCCGGAGATCAAGGCCGGCACGCTGGCCGACGCCGCCACCATCAAGCTGCCCAAGCGCATTCCCTATCACGTGGCGATGGACCTGCTGCTGACCGGCCGCTGGATGGACGTGGCCGAGGCGCATCGCTGGGGGCTGGTCAACGAGGTGCTGCCGGCCGACAAGCTCGAGGACCGGGTCTGGGAGATCGCCCGGTTGCTCGCCGGCGGCCCGCCGCTGGTGTTTGCCGCAATCAAGGAGGTTGCCCGCGCGGCCGAGGCGATGGGCTTCCAGGAAACGATGAACCGCATCACCAAGCGCCAGTTCCGCACTGTGGACGAACTCTACAGCTCGGAGGACAATCTCGAGGGCTTCAAGGCATTTGCCGAAAAGCGCGATCCGGTGTGGAAGGGGAAGTAGGGGGTGGCGGCATGGTCGAGTTTCTTCGCGCCCCCCTCTGGCCTGCCGGCGATCTCCCCCACGAGGGGGGAGATCAGTCGCGTTGGCCTCTCGCCAAGCTCCTCGGCTTCGCAACGCGGCGCACACCTGAGAAGCTTGTGATTGGTCGCGACGTTGGTGACAGCCTAATCTCCCCCCTTGTGGGGGAGATGTCCGGCCCTTCGACCAGCTCAGGACCAGAGGGGGGCGCGAAGGAGTTCTACCTCCACCGGAGCCTGCTCCAATGACCGACTACGCCAAACTCATCGACGCCGAGACCTGGGCCTTCATCGAGCGGACCAATTCCTACTATCCGCCCGACACGATCGACTACACGATCACCCAGCAGCGCGTGGTCTACGACCGGATGTGCCGGGAGTTCTTCGCCGGTTATCCCGATGGCGTGACGGCAGAGACGACGGCCATTCCGGCGCCCGGGCGCGAGGTGCGCATTCGCGTCTACCACCTGGCCGGCAAGAAGCCGGAGGCGGTGGTGCTCTATTTCCACGGCGGCGGGTTCATTCTCGGCGGGCTCGACAGCCATGACGACGTCTGCGCCGAACTCTGCGGCCGTACCGGCTACGAGGTGGTGTCGGTCGACTACCGGCTGGCGCCGGAGCACCCGCATCCGGCGGCATTCGACGACGCCATGGCCGCTTTCGAATGGGCGATCGAGGCCTATGCGCAGCCCATCGTGCTCGCCGGCGACAGCGCCGGCGGCAACCTCGCCGCCGCCGTCAGCCACGCCACGCGCGGGCACAAGCGCCGGCCGGCCGGGCAGGTGCTGATTTATCCCGGGCTCGGCGGTGACCAGTCGCGCGGCTCCTATGTCCGTCACGCCGAGGCGCCGATGCTGACGATGCGCGACCTCGAATTCTACAAGGACATCCGCACCGGCGGCGAGGACCGCACCGGCGACATCACGCTCATGCCGCTCGCAGACGCGGATTTCTGCAACCTGCCGCCAACGGTGATCATCACCGCCGAATGCGACCCGCTGTCCTCGGACGGCGAGGCCTATGGCGAACGCGTGGTCGCCGCCGGCGGCAAGGCGTTCTGGCACGAGGAACCGGGGCTGGTGCACGGCTACCTGCGCGCCCGTCACACCGTCGGTCGCGCGCGCGCCAGCTTCACCCGCATCGTCGATGCGGTCGCCGTGCTGGGGCGAGCGGAGTGGGTGTGGTGAGGCTCGGCCGGATGCAGCAGGTTGGGCACATGCGCATTCGCGGGTTCGAAGCTACTCGTCCAGCCGAGCCTCGATATCCATGCGCCGGTGAAGAATACGGACGACGTCTACCGCGTCGCCTACAATGCGGTAGACGACAAGATGCGATCCGACATTCGCCTTGAAATAGCCGGGACGGATACTCGCAAGGGATCGGCCTTTGCGCCTACCTGCCGCTATCTCCAGGCCGCAACCGTGAATTTGCAGCACGTATCGGTCGGCTTGCTCGGCACTCCAATGCTCGGCGGTATACAGCCAGATCGCCTCGAGGTCGGCTTCGGCGGCAGGAGAAAAAAGAAGCCGCTTATCGGCCATGGCCGGCGCGCATCCGGCCAAGGAAGTTCACTGGATCGAACGGCTTGGACGGGCCGCTCTCCTCACCTTCGATGATGGCGGCGCGGAGCTGCGCCACCTGCAGCTCGTGCTCTTCCAGCAGCCGCAGCCCGGCGCGGATGACCTCGCTGGCCGAGCTGTAGCGACCGTCCTCGACCTGTCGGTCGACGAACTCGGAGAAATGCAGGCCGAGCGAGATGGAGGTGTTCTTGTTCATGCCTTGACGATACCAAAGATTGGTATCTCTGGCAAATTCAGCGATTTGACACGCCCGATCAGCTTCACCCGCATCGTCGATGTGGTGGCCGCGCCGGGGCGTGGCGAGTGGGTGTGGTGATCCCTCTCCCCGGTGAACGGGGGGAGGGAAGGGCGACCCCTCAATTCCCCGCGCTTGCCATCCTCCGGCCCTTGATGGCCTTTTCGAGCCAGCCCATCTCCATCTCCGGCACCGACGAGAGCAGCAGGTCGGTATAGGCGTCGAAGGGCGGCTCGAGCACCTGGGACTTCGGCCCGTAGCGCACCACTTCGCCGCGATACATGACGGCGATGGAATCGGCGATCGACTTCACCGTGGCCAGGTCATGGGTGATGAAGAGGTAGGCGACGCCTTCCTCTCGCTGCAGCTCGAGCAGCAGCTTGAGGATGCCGTTGGCGACCAGCGGGTCGAGCGCGCTGGTGACCTCGTCGCAGATGATCAGCCGCGGCTTGGCCGCCAGCGCCCGGGCGATGCAGACGCGCTGCTTCTGGCCGCCCGAAAGCTCCGCCGGATAGCGGTCGGCGAAGCCGCGCCCGAGCTCGATCTTGTCGAGCAGCTCGGCGACGCGGGCGTCGCGTTCCTTGCCGCCCATGCCGAAGTAGAACTCCAGCGGCCTGCCGATGATCGTCGCCACCGTCTGGCGCGGGTTCATCGCCACATCGGCCATCTGGTAGATCATCTGCAACTCGCGCAGGTCGTCGCGGGTGCGGTCGGCGAGGCGGTTGGCGAGCGTCCGGCCGGCGAAGCTGATGCTGCCCTGTTCTGGCGGCAGAAGCCCGGTGATGGCGCGCGCCAGCGTCGACTTGCCGGAACCGGATTCGCCGACGACGGCGAGCGTCTGGCCGGGCAGGACGTCGACCGAGACGTTCTTCAGCACCTTGATCCTGCCGCCGGCGTAGGCCGCAGTGACGTTCTTCACCGACAGGAAGGGGGCCGCGTCCGGCTTCTTCTCCTCATGCGCGATCTCGTGCACGGAGACCAGGGCGGTGGTGTATTCCTGTCGCGGCTCCTTGATGATCTGGCGCGTGCCGCCCCATTCCACCAGCTTGCCGTGCCTGAGCACCATGATCTCGTCGGCGACCTGGGCGACCACGGCGAGGTCGTGGCTGATGTAGAGGGCGGCCACGCCAGTGTCGCGGATCGCTTCCTTGATCGCGGCGAGCACGTCGATCTGGGTGGTGACGTCGAGCGCGGTCGTCGGCTCGTCGAAGACGATCAGGTCGGGTTCGGAGCACAGCGCCATCGCGGTCATGACGCGCTGCAGCTGGCCGCCCGAGACCTGGTGCGGGAAGCGCTTGCCGATGTTTTCCGGATCGGGAAGGCTGAGCTTCCTGAACAGCGCCACAGCGCGTTTCTCGGCCTCTTCGCGGCTGCAGACGCCGTGCAGCACCGAGGCCTCGACCACCTGGTCCATCAGCCGGTGGGCGGGGTTGAAGGCGGCCGCCGCCGACTGCGCGACATAGCAGACCTCGCGGCCGCGCAGGGCACGGACGCCGGGCGTGCCGGCCTTGCGGATGTCGCGGCCGTTGAGGATGATCTCGCCGCCGGTGATCTTCACGCCGCCGCGGCCGTAGGCCATCGACGACAGCCCGATGGTCGACTTGCCGGCGCCGGATTCGCCGATCAGGCCGAGCACCTTGCCCCGGTGCAGGCTGAGCGAGACGTCGTGCACGAGCGTGATCGTCCTGGGCGCCTCGCCGGGCGGGTAGACCTTGGCCTCGAGCCGGAGGTTGCGGATGTCGAGCAGCATGTCCGAGCCGGCTGCCGGCCTGGGTGTCCTAGCCATTGCCGCGCCCTCCCTTGAGATCGGTCGTCCGGTTGAGCACCCAGTCGGCGACGAGGTTGACGGAGATGGCGAGTGCGGCGATCGCCGCGGCCGGGATCAGCGCCGCCGGGATGCCGAAGACGATGCCGTCCTTGTTCTCCTTGACCATGCCGCCCCAGTCCGCGTCCGGCGGCTGCACGCCGAGGCCGAGGAAGGATAGCGCCGAGAGGAACAGCACCGCATAGATGAAGCGCAGGCCGAGCTCGGAGACGAGCGGCGACAGCGCATTGGGCAGGATCTCGCGGAAGATGATCCAGGCCTTGCCTTCGCCGCGCAGCTTGGCCGCCTCGACGAAGTCCATGACGTTGATGTCGACGGCCACCGCCCGCGACAGGCGGTAGACGCGGGTGGCGTCGAGGATGCCCATGACCAGGATCAGCGTCAGCAGCGTCGAGGGCAGCACCGACAGCACCACGAGCGCGAAGATCAGCGTCGGGATCGCCATCAGGAGGTCGACCAGCCGCGACATGGTGGTGTCGAACCAGCCGCCCACGACGGCTGCGGTAAAGCCGAGGATCGAGCCGAGCGAGAAGGACAGCGCGGTCGCCAGCACGGCGATGAAGATCGTCGTGCGGGCGCCGTAGATCATGCGCGAGAGCAGGTCGCGGCCGAGATTGTCGGTGCCGAGCAGGAACTGGCCGCTCGTCGGCGCCCACACGTCGCCGACGATTTCGGCCTTGCCATAAGGTGCGACCCACGGCGCGAAGACGGCCGCGATCAGGAACAGCGTGGTCAGGATCAAGCCGATCCAGGCGCCGATGGGAATGCGTTTGAGGTCTCGCATGGCGCCGTCCTATTTCGGGTGCCGGAGGCGCGGGTTGGCGACGATGGCGGCGATGTCGGCGACCATGTTGAGGCCGATGTAGACCGCGGCGAAGATCAGCCCGACCGCCTGAACCACCGGCACGTCGCGCTTGGCGACATGGTCGACCAGGTACTGCCCCATGCCCGGATAGACGAAGATCACCTCGATGACGACGACGCCGACGATGAGGAAGGCGAGGTTGAGCATGACGACGTTGATGATCGGTGCGATCGCGTTGGGGAAGGCGTGCTTGCGGATGATGTCGAAGGGCGAAAGCCCCTTGAGTTCGGCCGTCTCGATGTAGGCCGACTGCATGACGTTGAGGATCGCCGCGCGCGTCATGCGCATCATGTGGGCGAGCACCACCAGCGTCAGCGCCGTGGCGGGCAGGGCGATCGCCTTCATCCGCTCGAGGAAGGGCATGCCGTCATAGACGGTGGAGATGCCGGGGAAGATCTGCCACTTCACGGCGAAGAAATAGACGAGCAGGTAGCCGACGAAGAACTCCGGCAGCGAGGTCGAGGCCAGCGCCAGGCCCGAGATCGCCTTGTCGATGAAGCCGTTACGGTAGCGCACCGCGAGCAGCCCGAGCAGGATCGCCAGCGGCACGGAAACGATTGCCGCCCAGAAAGCGAGGAACAGCGTGTTCTTGAGGCGCCCGCCGATGGCGGCGGCGATGTCCTGCCGGCTGGACAAGGCCGTGCCGAGGTCGCCGCTCAGCACCCCGCCCAGCCACCTGAAGTAGCGGACATAGGCAGGATCGTTGAGGCCGAGCGACTCGCGCAGGTTGGCGAGCGCCTGCGGCGTGGCCGATTGGCCGAGAATGGATTGGGCGACGTCGCCGGGCAGGATTTGCGTGCCGGCGAAGATCAGGACCGAAACGGCCAGAAGCAGGAGAAGGCCCAGCGCAATGCGCTGGGCGATCAGTTTCAGGATTGGGTTGGACATGCCGCTTGCGCCCTCGTCAGGCGTTCAGCCAGCACTTCGACAGCGCGTAGCCGCCCATCATCTCCTGGTTGCCGTCATCGACCCAACCGCCGACCTTGCCGCTGGTGGCGTCGATGAAGTCGTTGAACATCGGCGTGATGACCCCGCCTTCGTCGCGGACGATCTGGCCCATGTCGGCGTAGATCTTCTTGCGCTTGTCATTGTCGAGTTCGGAGCGTGCCGTAAACAGCATCTTGTCGAAGTCCTCGCGGAAGAAGCGCGTGTCGTTCCAGTCGGCCTTGGAATAGTAGGCGGTCGAATACATCTGGTCCTGCGTCGGCCGCCCGCCCCAATAGGAGGCGGAGAAGGGCTGCTTGTTCCAGACCTCCGACCAATAGCCGTCGCCCGGCTCGCGCTTGACCTCGATGGTGATGCCGGCCTTGGCGGCACTCTGCTGGTAGAGCTGGGCGGCATCGACCGCACCGGGGAAGGCGACGTCGGAGGTGCGCAGCAGCACCGAGCCGGAATGGCCGGACTTCTTGTAGTGGAAGGCCGCCTTGTCGGGATCGTACTTGCGCTGCTCCATCTCGGTGAACAGCGGATAGGCCTTGTTGATCGGCGTGTCGTTGCCGACCGAGCCGTAGCCCATCAGGATCTTCTGCAGCATCTCCTCGCGGTCGAGCGCGTATTTCAGCGCCAGCCTAAGATCGTTGTTGTCGAAGGGGGCGGTGTTGCAGTGGGCGATGAAGACGTAGTGGCCGCGGCCGGCGACGTTGCGGATGACCACGCCCGGCACGCGCTTGATCAGATCGACGATCTTCGGTTCGACGCGGTTGATGATGTCGACCTGGCCGCCCTGCAGCGCCGAGGTGCGCGCCGTGGCGTCGTTGATGACGATGATCTCGATCTGGTCGGCGAAGCCGCGGTCGTCGCGCCAGTAATTGGCGAACTTCTCGCCGCCGAGCCGCACGCCCGCCTCGTTGACGGTAACCTTGTAGGGGCCGGTGCCGATGCCGGCATCGGGCTTGTCCTTGCCGCCGTTGGGCTGGATCATCAGGTGGTAGTCGTCGAGCAGGAAGGGCAGGTCGGCATTGGCCTCCTTGAGCGTGAAGACGACGTTCTGGCCGTCCGTCTTGACCGAGGCGATGCCGCCCATCAGGCCGAGCGCGCCAGACTTCGCCTTTTCGTCCGAGTGGCGCTCCATTGTCGCCACCACGTCGTCGGGGGTCATCTCCTTGCCGTTGTGAAACTGCACCCCCTTGCGGATCTTGAAGGTCCAGGTCTTGGCATCGTCGGATGCGCCCCACTCCTCGGCAAGGGCGGGATGCACTTCGCCGGTGGGCGAGATCTGCACCAGTTGTTCGCCCCACTGGCGGCCGAAGAAATAGGGAACCTGGCTCGACCAGGATGCCGGGTCGAGGCTGTCGGTTGCGGCGCCACCCTGCATGCCGGCGCGAAGGATGCCGCCCTTGACCGGGCCTTCGGCCCTGGCGGCGTTGGACATAAGCGTGTTGGCGAATGCTGCGGAGACGCCAAGGGCAGCGGCGCGGCCCAGGAAGTCGCGCCGGCTCAATTTGCCTACAGCGACATGACGGCTCAGGAATTCCAGTTCATCGGACATTGGAAGGCTCCTCACTCTGGCGGTCGTTATGGCTCGACTTCTGATGCCGATATTGACCGCACGCAAGGACAGCGGCAAGACCGATTACGACATCGCATGGCGCAATCGGCATGTCGCTTCTGGACCAAATGCCCGCGAGCGTCAGATCCCGTCGCGGGGAATAACTTCGTCGAAATCGCGTTCGAAGATCAGTTTTTCGCCTTCGTAAGCCTCGATGCGGCCCGTGAGATGGAAATTCATCGCATCCGAGCGCATCGTCTTGAAGGTCTCGGTGCGGACGGCCCAGTCGTTTCTGGACAATGTCTGCGTCCAGTGGGTCTCGCCATGGGCCGAGAGCGGGTCGGAGGGGAGGATTGTCCAGGTCTCGCGGGCGACGTCGCCGATGACCAGGCCGTGGTCGACGTCGCGGATTTCGCCGAAGTCGTCGACGATGGCGAGCGTCACCTTGCCGGTCGCTTCGTCGCGCTCGATCCTGCGGCTGTTCGAACTCTCGCGCAGGGTCTCGATCTGCCATGGGGTGGCACCCTCGGGCTCCTCGAAGGTCCATTCGTCGCCTTCGCTGGGCGGACGTACCGGCAGGTCGATCGCGCCGTCGTGGATCGTGAGCGTCACCTTTTCCGGCGACGGCCAGACCAGCGGCCAGTAGGTCGACGAGACGGCGACGCGTAGCCGGTTGCCCGCAGCAATGCGGTAGGCGATGTCGTCGAGCTTGAAGGCGATCTCGAACGTCTCGCCCGGCACGACGTCTTCGGGGAACTCGTGGCCGTTGCGGTGGCAGAGGTTGAGCACGCCATAGGTGATGCGCGTCGAGGCGCCGTCGGGCTGGACGTCGCACAGGCGCACCGCGACCATCGCGCGCTTGCGGTCGGCGGCGAGCTTCAGCCGGATCACCGGGCTGCCGACGATGTCCATGGGCGCCTGCAGCGGCGGGCCGTCGAAGCAGGCCGACTTCCGGTCGTCGTGGCGCTGGTCGCCCGGCAGTTCGGGTCCCAGCCAGATCGCACAATATTCGCCGCCGTCCATGCCGCAGTCCTGCGGCGAGGCGATCGTCACCGGAGCGTCGAGCCTGGCGGCCTCGGCCAGGCGGCCGCCGGCGCCGAGCGAGAGGCTCCTGGCGACGATGTTCGGCGACGGCCATTGCCGTTCGGCGATCCAGCGGCCCCTGCGCTCGAGATACCAGTCGCGCGGCGGCTCCGAATCCATGACGTAGAGCCGCATCGCCGGGTCGTCCTCGACGCCGGTGTCCTTGCCCTTCAGCCAGCGGTCCCACCAGCGCAGCGCCTCCTGCAGGAAGCCGATCGCGGGCTTCGGCACGGCGAAGTGCGGGTATTTGTGGATCCACGGGCCGACGATGCCCCTGGTGGGCGATTTCAGGTTCGCGACCAGCCGCGAGACGGTGTTCTTGTAGGCGTCGCCCCAGCCGCCGACGGCCAGAACCGCGGCCTTGATGGCGGAATAGTCCTCGTTGACCGAGCCGCGCTTCCAGTAGGCGTCGCGCCGCTGGTGCCCCAGCCAGACGCCGGGCAGGAAGGGTTCGTGCTCCAGCCGGTCGAGCCACATGTCGCGCCATTTGTCGCCGACCAGCGCCGGATCCGGCGGGCGCGACGAATAGGACAGCATGGTCGCGCCCCAGCCCATGTTCTCGTTGAGCAGAAGGCCGCCCTTGTAGTGGATGTCGTCGGCGTAGCGGTCGTCGGTGGAGCAGAGCGTGATGACGGCCTTGAGCGCCTTGGGCTGGAGGGCTGCCACCTGCAGGCCGTTGAAGCCGCCCCAGGAGATGCCCATCATGCCGACCTTGCCGTTGCACCAGGGCTGGGCGGCCGCCCAGGCGATGACCTCGCAGGCGTCCTGCCATTCCTGGTCGGTGTATTCGTCCTCCATCAGCCCTTCGGAATCGCCGTTGCCGCGCATGTCGACGCGGATCGAGGCATAGCCGTGGCCGGCAAAGTAAGGGTGGGTGAGGCAGTCGCGCGTCGTGGTGCCGTCGCGCTTGCGGTAGGGCAGGTGCTCGAGGATCGCCGGCACCGGGTCCTGGTCGGCATCGGCAGGCATCCACACCCGCGCCGACAGCCGCGTGCCGTCGGGCATGACGATGCCCATGTCGGGAAATTCGACGATGTCGCGCGGAAACTCGGTGATGGTTTTCATTGATATTCCAGTCTTGTGCCTGCCCATTTGTGCACGCCTGCAGCGTTGCTGGCTAGCGCGGAAACGTCACCGACGGCCGCACGACACAGCAGATTGAAGAGACCTGTTAAAGGTACTATTTATAGTTCTCGAAAAGGGGCTACGAAAATGCCGAACACAGTCCTCGCCGAAGTCACGGCCAGCGTCTCCGAGCTGAAGAAGAACCCGATGGGCACGGTTGCTGCCGGGGAAGGCTTCCCCGTCGCCATTCTCAACCGGAATGAACCGGCCTTCTATTGCGTGCCGGCGAAGGCATTCGAGGCGATGATGGAGCGGCTCGAGGATATCGAACTCAATGCGCTCGCCGACGCCCGCAAGGGCGAAAAGCGCATTCGGGTCGATCTCGATGCCCTATGAGGTCGAGTTCCTCGAAACCGCATTGAAGGAATGGAAGGCGCTCGACGCCAACACGCGCGAGCAATTCCGCAAGAAGCTGAAGGAGCGTTGCGACAACCCGCGCGTTCCCTCGGCCAAGCTGCACGGCGCCAAGGACCGCTACAAGATCAAGCTCCGCAGCGCCGGCTATCGCCCCGTCTATGAAGTGGAGGACGGCCGGCTGGTGATCCTGGTCATAGCCGTGGGCCGGCGGGACCGCTTTGAGGTCTATGCCAAGGCGGCCAGGCGCTGAGCTAGTTCAGCGGGATGTCGTTGTCGGCCTTGCTCTCCTGGTAGGTCTCCGACATCTCGTCGTAGAGCTTCGAGATTTTCGCGACGCGTTCTTCCAGGCGCTTGCGGTCGGCCTCGGGCAGTCCGCGCACCAGCTTGCGCAGCGAAAAACTCTTCCAGTAGGCGTTCTCGGCGTTGTAGCCGCCGGGCTCCAGCGTGAAGACCTCCTTCAGGATCTTGAGGTCGTGCGGGATGGCGAAGCTGTCGCGCGAATCCTCATGGCTGAAGAGGTAGTAGAAATTGTCGAAGCCGGCCCAGGTGATGGCCGACAGGCAGAGCGAGCAGGGCTCGTGCGTCGACAGGAAGATCAGTTCCCTGGTGTCGGGACGATCCGCCTTCGGCATCTCGTAGAAGCGCTTCAGGCAATGCATCTCGCCGTGCCAGAGCGGGTTTTCGAGCTCGTTGTTGGTCTCGGCGATGACCAGCGAGCGGTCGTCCTTGGCGAGCAGCGCGGCACCGAACAGCTTGTTGCCCTTCTTCACGCCCTCGGCCGTCTTGGGCACGATGTCGTCTTCGATGACGTCGAACAGGCGCTCGATCAGGGACAGCTCGGCCATGTGTCAGAAGCCTTCCGGGAGGACGATTTCGTAAGGGTGGGAGAAATGGAATTCTTCCAGGTTCGAGCCCGAGCCACCGCGGTCGACGACGATGAAATCCTGGTTCTCGCCGATCGGGGTCAGCACCGCATGCCAGAGGTTGCGCGGATAGTTGACGCCCTGGCCGGGCGCGGTGACGAAGGCGTGCGGCTCGCCCGGGCCGTCGTCGGTGTCGGGGCATACGACCACGAGATAGGGACGCGGCGACAGCGGGATGAAGGCCTGGCTGCCGAGCGGGTGACGCTCGACCATCGAGAGCTTCAAGGGGAAGTCGTAGGGCGTCCCCTTGAAGATGTTGATGATGACGCAGGCGTCCGGTCCGGTTGCCTCGGCGCGGGCGAGCGCGTGGAAGCGCTCGCATTTGCCGGCATTGATCGGGTAGTGCGTGTCGCAGTTGGTGTCGATGACCTCGCCGAATTCGGCGAAGTTTTCGCGGGTCAGGGGTCTTGCGACGATGCGCTTCACGATCGGCTCCCGGTGATCAGCCGCGGCGCGAGGCGAACGGCGCGCCAAGCTTCATGTGGCGGTTGACGTCCTTGTAGAGCAGGTAGCGGAAGCGGCCGGGGCCGCCGGCATAGCAGGCCTGCGGGCAGAAGGCCCGCAGCCACATGAAGTCGCCGGCCTCGACCTCGACCCAGTCGTTGTTCAGGCGGTAGACCGCCTTGCCTTCGAGCACGTAGAGGCCGTGCTCCATGACATGGGTTTCCGGGAAGGGGATGACGCCGCCCGGCTCGAAGGTCACGACCGTCACGTGCATGTCGTGGCGCAGGTCGTCGGGATCGACGAAGCGCGTGGTCGCCCAGGTGCCGTTGGTGTCCGGCATCGGGTTGGGCTCGACGTCGTTGTCGTTGAGGAACAGCGGCTCGGGCGCGTCGAGGCCCTCGACATATTCGTAGGCCTTGCGGATCCAGTGGAAGCGCGCGGTCTCGGTGCCGGCGTTGCGGACGGTCCATTTGCTGGCCGGCGGCAGGTAGGCATAGCCGCCCGGCGTCAGCACATGGCGCTTGCCGGCAACCGTCACGGTCACTTCGCCCTCGACCACGAAGAACACGCCTTCGGCGCCCGCATCCGGTTCCGGCCGGTCGCTGCCGCCGCCCGGCTGCACTTCCATGATGTATTGCGAGAAGGTCTCGGCAAAGCCCGACAGCGGGCGGGCGATGACCCAGAGCCGCGTCTTGTCCCAGTGCGGCAGGAAGCTGGTGACGATGTCCGAGAACTCGCGCTTCGGGATCACCGCATAGGCTTCGGTGAAGACGGCGCGATCGGTGATCAGGTCCGTCTGGGGAGGCAGGCCGCCTTTCGGCGCGTAATAGGAGCGTTTTGTCATCGGTCTTAGCGGGGAAGGAGGTCGTTGAGGCGATACCAGGCGATGCGTTCCACCTGCTTGCAGGCAGTCGAGAATTCCTGGTCTCGGGAGTTGGCTATGCGGGACTCGAATGCCTTGAGGATGCTTGCCTTGTCGTTGTCGCGCACGGCGATGATGAAGGGGAAGCCGAACTTCTCGACATAGGCGTTATTGAGCTCGGTGAAGCGGGCGCGCTCGGCGTCGGTCAGCGCGTCGAGGCCGGCGGAGGCCTGCTCCCTGGTCGATTCCTCGGTCAGGCGCTTGGCCTGGGCCAGCTTGCCGGCGAGATCGGGGTGGGCGGTCAGCACGCCGAGCCGCTCGGCGTCGGTGCCGGAACGGAAGGCGCGGCAGAGCGCATTGTGCAGGCCGCCGGCGCTGTCATGGGCGGGGCCCAGCTCAAGGTCGAAGGCGCGTTCGGCGACCCAGGGCGAGTGCTCGAAGATCGAGCCGAAGCGCTGGACGAACTCCGGGCGCTCCATGCGCGAGGGTCGCAGCGCCTGCGGCTTGTAGGGATGGTTTTCGCGCCAATGCCTGGCGATGTCGGCGCGGCGGGCGATCCAGACCTTGTCGTGGCCCTGCACATATTCGATGAAGCGGCGCAGCGCTTCGGCGCGGCCGGGACGGCCGACGAGGCGGCAGTGCAGGCCGATGCTCATCATGCGCGGCCGGCCGGCGGCACCCTCGCGGTAGAGCGTGTCGAAGCTGTCCTTCAGGTAGGCGTAGAACTGGTCGCCCGAGTTGAAGCCCTGCGCGGTTGCAAAACGCATGTCGTTGGCGTCGAGCGTGTAGGGGATCACCAGCTGCGGCGGAATGGCGTTGCCGTGACCGTCATGGTCGAGCCAGTAGGGCAGCTCGTCGTCATAGGTGTCGGAAATCCAATCGAAGCCGCCTTCGGCAGCCGCCAAGCGCACCGAGTAGACCGAGGTGCGGCCGAGATAGAGGCCGGTCGGGCGTTCGCCGACGACTTCCTTGTGCAGGCGGATCGCTTCCAGCAGGTCGGCGCGCTCGGCGGCTTCCTCGTGATCGCGATAGTCGATCCAGCGCAGGCCGTGCGAGGCGATCTCCCAGTCGGCGTCCTGCATCGCCGCCACATGGTCGGGCGAGCGGGCAAGGGCCGAGGCGACGCCATAGACGGTCACCGGCACACTGGTTTCGGTGAACATGCGGTGGAGCCGCCAGAAGCCGGCGCGGGCGCCGTATTCATAGATCGATTCCATGTTCCAGTGGCGCTTGCCCGGCCATGGAGCCGCGCCCACGACCTCCGAGAGGAAGGCTTCCGAGGCGGCGTCGCCGTGCAGGACGTTGTTCTCGCCGCCCTCTTCGTAGTTGACCACGAATTGCACGCACACATTGGCACCGCCCGGCCATTTCGGGTCTGGTGGGTTCGCGCCGTAGCCGCGCATATCTCTTACGTAACGCATGGTACCTCGAAAGCGGTGTTTTCTGCCACTTGAGCAGGATAGCGAAAGGAACGGGAGATATTCCCTCGAAAAATTTTGAAAGTCTTTTTGTACGCCTCTTCTCGACCGCACCTTATGCAATGCCCTTAAATGGCGCAAAATCTGTGACGATGGCGCATGTCGCCAGTAGGGAGAGCGAATGACAAAGGCCGAAGGCGGACGCCTCACCACCCATGTCCTTGATACTGCATCGGGCAAGCCTGCCGAAGGGCTGTCGATCACGCTGTTCCGTATCGAGGGCGATGCGCGGACGCTGCTCAAGAAGGTCGCCACCAATTCCGACGGCCGCTGCGATGCACCGCTGCTTGCCGGCGACGAATTCCTGACCGGCGACTACGAACTGGTATTCGAGGCCGGCGACTACCTGCGCCGCCAGGGGACCGAGATGCCGAAGCCGGCGTTCCTCGACGTCGTGCCGATCCGCTTTGGCATGGCCGAGCGGACGCACTATCATGTGCCCTTGCTGATTTCCCCCTACAGCTATTCCACCTACAGGGGCAGCTGAGCCATGGCGACGGTCAAGACACGCAACCAGATCCGCTTCATCCTCAACGGCGAGGACGTTGCGCTCTCCGACGTTGCGCCCGCCGAGACGCTGCTCGACTATCTGCGCCTCAGCCGTTCGCTGCGCGGCACCAAGGAAGGTTGCGCCGAGGGCGACTGCGGCGCCTGCACGGTGCTGGTCGGGCGGTTGTCCGCCGGCAAGCTGCTCTATGAAAGCGTCAATGCCTGCATTCGCTTCGTCGGCTCGCTCGACGGCTGCCATGTCGTGACCATCGAACATCTCGCCGGCGGCGGCGACAAGCTGCATCCGGTGCAGCAGGCGATGGTCGATTTCCACGGCTCGCAATGCGGCTTCTGCACGCCGGGCTTCGTGATGTCGCTCTACGGCCTGTGGATGGTCTCGCCCGAACCGTCGGACGCGGCGATCGAGAAGGCGCTGCAGGGCAATCTCTGCCGTTGCACCGGCTACGAGGCGATCATGCGCGCGGCGCGCGCCATCTCCGACTACGGCAAGGTGGCCAAGGACCCGCTGCTGGCCGAACGCAAGGCGATCACCGCCCGGCTCGAAGCCTTCAAGGACGGCACCCGCGTCGAGGTCGGCGAGGGCAAGGACCGCTTCGTCATCCCGGCCGATGTCGACGACCTCGCCGCCGTGCTCGAAGCCGAGCCGACCGCGACCGTGGTCGCCGGCTCGACCGACGTCGGTCTCTGGGTCACCAAGCACATGCGCGACATCGCGCCCGCAATCTTCATCGCCAACATCGACGGCCTGCACTCGCTGAGCGAGGACAAGGGCGTCGTCTCCATCGGCGCCGGCGTCACCTACACCGAGGCCTTCGAGACGCTGTCGAAGCGCATTCCGGCGCTCGGGCCGCTCATCGACCGCATCGGCGGCGAGCAGGTGCGCAACATGGGCACCATCGGCGGCAACGTCGCCAACGGCTCGCCCATCGGCGACACGCCGCCGCCGCTGATCGCGCTCGGCGCGACGCTTACCCTGCGCAAGGGCAAGTCGCGCCGCACGATCCCGCTGCAGGACTTCTTCATCGCCTATGGCAAGCAGGACCGCGCGCCGGGCGAGTTCGTCGAGGCCGTGCATGTGCCGGTGCCGGCGAAGGGCGACCATTTCGCCGTCTACAAGGTCACCAAGCGCCGCGACGAGGACATCACCGCGTCGCTCGGCGCCTTCTGGCTGCAGCTCGCCAAGGACGGCACGGTGGCCGATGTCCGCATCGCCTATGGCGGCATGGCGGCGACGCCAAAGCGTGCCAGCGCCGTGGAAAAGGCGCTGCTCGGCCAGCCCTGGAGCGAGGCGACCGTGGATGCGGCGATGGCCAGATATGCCGAGGACTTCACGCCGCTGACCGACATGCGCGCCACGGCGGAGTATCGTGCGCTGGTGGCGAAGAACCTGCTCCTGCGCTTCTACGCGGAAACCACCGGCACCAAGGCGCCGCTGACGGTGTCGAGATACGAGGCTGCGTGACATGACCCAGCACCAACCGAACCTCAAGGCCGCAAAGATCACCGGCGGCGTGCACACCGACCAGCGCCACGATTCCGCGCACAAGCACGTGGCCGGCGAGGCCGTCTATATCGACGACATGCCGGAACCAGCGGGCACGCTGCATATCGGGCTCGGCCTGTCCAATGTCGCGCATGGCACGCTGAAGTCGGTCGATCTGTCTGCGGTGCGCGCCGCCCCCGGTGTCGTCGACGTGCTGACGTATGCAGACGTACCCGGCGAAAACGACGTGTCGCCGAGCGGCATGCATGACGACCCGGTCTTCGCCGAGGGCAAGGTGCAGTTCCATGGCCAGCCGATCTTCGCGGTGGTCGCCAGGACCCGCGAGCAGGCTCGCCGCGCGGCGCGCCTCGCCAAGATCGAATATGAAGAGCTGCCGGCGATCATCAACATCTGGGACCTCGATCCGGAGAAGGACAAGCAGGTCACCTCGCCGCTGACGCTCAATCGCGGCGACGCCGCCGCTGCCATCGCCGCCGCCCCGCGCAAGGTCAAGGCGCGAATGAAGCTCGGCGGCCAGGACCACTTCTATCTCGAAGGCCAGGTTTCGCTGGCGGTGCCCGGCGAGGACGACGAGGTCATCGTCTACTGCTCGACGCAGGGGCCGAGCGAGACCCAGCACCTCGTTGCCCACGTGCTCGGCGTGCCGAGCCACGCGGTGACGGTGGAAGTGCGCCGCATGGGCGGCGGCTTCGGCGGCAAGGAAACCCAGGCCAACCAGTGCGCGGCGATCGCCGCCATCGCCGCCAAGAAGCACAAGCGCGCAGTCAAGGTCCGGCTCGACCGCGACGAGGACATGACCGCGACCGGCAAGCGCCACGACTTCGTCATCGACTACGAGGTCGGCTTCGACCACGAGGGCCAGATCCTCGGCGTCGACTTCATGTTCGCGCTCAATGCCGGCTTCTCGGCCGATCTCTCCGGGCCGGTGGGCGACCGGGCGCTGTTCCACTGCGACAACGCCTATTTCTATCCGAACGTGCACGCCAAGTCGGCGCCGCTCTACACCAATACGGTGTCGAACACGGCGTTCCGCGGCTTCGGCGGCCCGCAGGGCATGGTCGGCGCCGAGCGCGTCATCGAGGAAGTGGCGTTTGCGGTGGGCAAGGACCCGCTCGAGATCCGCAAGCTCAACTTCTACGACGCCATGGGCACGCCGGGCGAACGCAACCTGACGCCCTATCACCAGAAGGTCGAGGACAACATCATCCACCGCATCGTGGCGGAACTGGAGGAAAGCTCGTCCTACCAGCGCCGCCGGCGCGAGATCGCGGCCTTCAACAACAACAGCCGCTTCGTCAAGCGCGGCCTGGCACTCACGCCGGTCAAGTTCGGCATCTCGTTCACCAAGACCGAGTCCAACCAGGCCGGTGCCCTGGTGCATGTCTATGCCGACGGCTCGGTGCACATGAACCACGGCGGCACCGAGATGGGGCAGGGGCTGCATCTCAAGGTGGCGCAGGTGGTGGCCGAGGAGTTCCAGATCGACCTCGACCGGGTGAAGATCACCGCGACGACCACGGCCAAGGTACCGAACACGGCGCCGACCGCGGCGTCCTCGGGTGCCGACCTCAACGGCATGGCGGCGCAGAACGCGGCCCGGCAGATCCGCAAGCGCCTGACCGACTTCGCCGCCGAGAAATACCAGGTGCCGGCCGACCAGATCGTGTTCCTGCCCAACCGGGTGCGCGTCGGCAACCAGGAGATCTCCTTCAACGACCTGGTCAAGCAGGCCTATCTCAACCGCATCCAGCTCTCGGCGGCCGGCCACTACAAGACGCCGAAGATCCACTGGGACCGCAGCAAGGGCAGGGGCCATGCCTTCTACTACTACGCCTATGGCGCGGCCTGTTCGGAGGTCTCGGTCGACACGCTGACCGGCGAATACGTCATCGAGCGCGCCGACATCCTGCACGACACCGGCCGGTCGCTGAACCAGGCCATCGACATCGGCCAGGTCGAGGGCGGCTTCGTCCAGGGCACGGGCTGGCTGACGACCGAGGAGCTGTGGTGGGACGGCAAGGGCCGGCTGCGCACGCACGCGCCGTCGACCTACAAGATCCCGCTGGCGTCGGACCGGCCGAAGATCTTCAACGTGGCGCTGACCGACTGGTCGGAGGCCTATGAGCCGACCGTCCACCGCTCGAAGGCCGTCGGCGAGCCGCCGCTGCCGCTCGGCATCTCGGTGCTGCAGGCGCTGTCGGATGCGGTCGCCAGCGTCGCCGACCACAAGATCAGCCCGCGTCTCGACGCGCCGGCGACGCCGGAGCGGGTGCTGATGGCGATCGAACGCCTCCGGGCCGAGGCGGCCCAGGCCAAGTGAGCAAGACGGGCAGGCGCCTCCGGGCATTTCTCGACACAGCGCCCTCGGCGGCGCTGGTCGAGGTGACCGAGGCCAAGGGCTCGACCCCGCGCGAAAAGGGCGCGTGGATGCTGGTGTCGCCGGAGCGCATCTTCGGCACCATCGGCGGCGGCCAGCTCGAATTCATGGCGATCGACGCGGCGCGGGCGATGCTGAGAGATGCCCCTCACCCTTACCCTCTCCCCGTGAAAGACGGGGAGAGGGGGGCGTCGACGTCGATGCCAGCCTCCTTCTCCCCGCCTGCGGGGAGAAGGTCCCGGCAGGGGGATGAGGGGCAACTTGCCGACATAACAAAGGATGTCACCCTCGACATCCCGCTTGGCCCGGAGATCGGCCAGTGCTGCGGCGGGCGCGTCGAGATCGCCGTGCGCGCGGTGGACGAGGCGATCGCGGCGGAGCTGGTCGCCTTGGCCGAGACGTCGGACGCGGCCCTGCCGCATGTCCTAGTCTTTGGCGGCGGCCATGTCGGCCATGCGCTGGCATCTGCCTTCGCGCTGCTGCCGCTCAATGTGGTGGTCGTCGAGACCCGCGCCGATGCGCTGGACGGCATGCCCGTAGGCATCGACACCCGGCTGACCCCGGTGCCGGAAGAGATGGTGCGCGAGGCGCCTCCCGGGGCGGCCTTCGTCGTGCTCACCCATGACCATGCGCTCGATTTCCTGATCGTCGCCGAGGCGCTGAAGCGCGATGACGCCGCCTATGTCGGCATGATCGGCTCGAAGACCAAGAAGGCGACGTTCAGGAGCTGGTTCCTGAAGACCGCGGGCGGCAGCGAGGAGGCTTTCGCCCGGCTCGTCTGCCCGATCGGCGGGAGCGCGGTGAAGGACAAACGGCCCGCCGTGATCGCCGCACTGGCTGCCGCCGAGATCATGACGGCGCTGGCGGGCGCCACGAAGGGCTGAGCCTCAGCCGGCCGCAGCCGTGGCATTCCTGGCCACGACAGCAAGATAGGCGGCCTGCAGTTCGGCGCGAACCGGCAGGCGTTTGGCGGCGGCCTGCGACAGCGGCTCGCCAAGATGGTCGGCGCGCAGTTCCTCCATGAAGCGGTCCCACATCTCCGGCCCGCCCTTTTCCAGAAGTTCGGCGCGGATGCTGAGTTCCTCGCTCACCGGCAGCCACTTGCGTCCCCATGCGGCGATGTGGGCGAACACCGGCAGCAGTTCGATCGCCATTTCGGTCAGGCTGTAGATCGCCTTCTGCTTGTGGCTGGGGTCGCCCGCCTTGCTGATCAGCCCGTCCTCGAGCAGCCGCTTCAGCCGGTCGGCCAGGATGTTGGAGGCGATGCCCTCCCCGGACTGGGTCAGCAGTTCGCGAAAGTGGCGGCGATTGCCGAACATCATGTCGCGCAAGACGATCAGGCTCCATTTGTCGCCGACGACCTCGAGGGTGAGGTTGATCGGACAGCCCGAGCGATGCTGCTGGTCCATGCAAGGGAACTCCCCGGAAAACTGGTTGCATTATAAAATCAGTTGAGATGGCGTGCAACCGATTATTGATTGCAGCTGGCTGGCGGAAGTCTGTCGCAGGGACTGGAGCGTGTGAAAGCGCCGGCGGCCGAAGCCCATGGTTCGACCGTATGGCAATGACCGTTGCGGGCCGTGTCGAGCGCGGCATCGTGCCGGGCCCGGTGAGTGGTCGGCTGAGGCGGCTCGAGCGAGCGGCGGCATGACGGGCTCAACGCCCGGCGAGGATGTCCTTGATCAGCCGCTGGCAGCGGTCGGCCATGAAGTCGAGCAGCAGCCGGACCTTCGGGTCCTGCAGCTTCTTGTGCGGATAGACGGCCGCGAACTGCACCGGAACGGGCGGGGTCTGCGGCAGGATGACCTTCAGCCGCTGGTCGCGGAGGAAGGGCTCGACCTCGAAGCGCGGCTTGTTGACGATGCCGCGGCCGGCCAGCGCCCAGCCGGTCAGCACGTCGCCGTCGTCGGAATCGAAGGGGCCGTGGACCTCGAACTTGGCCGGGCCCGCGCTCGTCTCCAGCAGCCAGAAGAACTCGCGCGAGCCGGGATAGCGCAGCATCAGGCAGTCGTGCTTGTTGGAGACCAGCTCCTGCGGCGACTGCGGCTCGCCGCGTCGCTCCAGATATTTGGGCGAGGCGACCAGCACGCGCTCGCATTCCATGATGCCGCGCATCCTGAGGCTCGAATCCTCGATCAGGCCCAGCCGGAAGGCGACGTCCAGGCCTTCCTTGAGGATGTCGACATTGTGGTCGGAAAGCCGGAGCCGGACCTCGATGTCGGGATATTTGTCGTGGAACTCGGGGATGCCCGAGGCGATCAGCCTGCGCCCGAGGCCGAGCGGGGCGGTGACGCGGATCGTGCCACGCGGCTGGCCCGAGAGTGCCGCGACGGCGGCCTCCGCCTCGACGATCGAATCCAGCACCTGCTTGGCGCCGGCGTAGAACACCGTGCCGTGCTCGGTCGGCATCAGCTGCCGCGTCGTGCGGTTGAACAGGCGCACGCCCAAGTGCTTCTCCAACTCCTTGATTCGGTTGGAGGCGACGGCCGGGGAAATGCGCATGTCGCGGCCCGCGGCCGAGAGATTGCCGAGCTCCACGACCCGCACGAAGACGGCGATGTTGTCCAGATATGCCATTGGCCTCCCATAGCCGGCTTATGCCGTGCGGCAATACGCTAGTATTTTCCAGATTTTTTTGAAAGTCATCGCGAATCCGTCCTCTTCCGCAGGGCGTGCGGCGTCGTAAGATTGCCGCCACGTTGGGAAGAGGATCGGCGGATGGTGAACGATTACGCGCTTTTGTGGGATTGGCTGAGCTTCGGCGTCAGATGGCTGCACGTCATCACCGCCATCGCCTGGATCGGCTCATCGTTCTACTTCATCGCCCTCGACCTGGGACTCAGAAAGCACGCGAACCTGCCTGCCGGCGCCCATGGCGAGGAATGGCAGGTGCATGGCGGCGGCTTCTACCACATCCAGAAATACCTGGTTGCGCCGGCGCAGATGCCCGAGCACCTGACCTGGTTCAAATGGGAATCATACGCCACCTGGCTGTCGGGCTTCGCGCTGCTGTGGGTGGTCTATTACGGCGGGGCCGAGCTCTTCCTGATCGACCGCAACGTGCTCGACGTGTCGGTTCCGGTGGCGATCGGCATTTCGCTGGCGTCGATCGCTCTGGGCTGGGTGGTCTACGACCAGCTGTGCAAGTCGCGCCTCGGCGACAACGACACCCTCTTGATGCTGGTGCTCTACGGCGTCGTCGTGTTCATGAGCTGGGGCTACACGCAGCTCTTCACCGGCCGCGCGGCCTTCCTGCACCTCGGCGCCTTCACCGCCACGATCATGTCGGCCAACGTCTTCATGATCATCATCCCGAACCAGAAGATCGTGGTCGCCGACCTGATCGCCGGGCGCACGCCGGACCCCAAATACGGCAAGATCGCCAAGACGCGCTCGACGCACAACAACTACCTGACCCTGCCGGTCCTGTTCTTCATGCTGTCGAACCACTATCCGCTGGCTTTCGGCACGCAGTTCAACTGGATCATCGGCGCGCTGATCTTCATCATCGGCGTGCTCATCCGCCACTACTTCAACACCGTCCACAGGCGTGCCGGCAACCCGCACTGGACCTGGCTGGCCGCCACCCTGCTGTTCATCGTCATCATGTGGCTGTCGACTGTGCCGAAGGTGCTGACCGGCGAGGACAAGAACGCCGCCAATGCCGCGGCCGCCGCCCAGCCGCTGATCGCCGCGGCGCAGTTCCCGGCGGTCCGTGACACGGTGCTCGGCCGCTGCGCCATGTGCCATGCCGCCACGCCTTCCTACGAGGGTGTCTACCAGGCGCCCAAGGGCGTGAAGCTCGAGACCGACGCCCAGATTGCCCAGCATGCGCGCGAGATCTACCTGCAGGCCGGCCGCAGCCATGCGATGCCGCCCGGCAACGTCACCCAGATCACGCCGGAAGAGCGGCAGATGCTCGCCACCTGGTTCGAAGAAGCGCAGAAGCTGCGCTGACGACTGAGAAGGCCCGGATCGAAACCGGAAGCACGTTTCCGCGAGGAAACGGCCGATTTCGCCTGGGCAGAAAAGCTCGTAGGGTTCCATCATGACGACAACGCTCCTCCGCGGCCGCACGCTCTCCTTCCTGCGCTGGCCCGACAGTGCCGACGACCACGCCTCCTATGCCTATGAGGCGGATGGCGCCGTGCTCATGCGTGACGGCAAGATCGCGGCCGTCGGCGCCTACGAGCGGGTGGCCGCCGAGGCGGGCAGCGGCGCGAGGGTGATCGACCACCGGTCCCACCTCATCCTGCCCGGCTTCATCGACGCCCACGTGCATGTGCCGCAGATGCAGATCATCGCCTCCTATGGCGCCGAACTGCTCGAGTGGCTGAACAAGTACACCTTCCCGGAGGAAACGCGCTTCATCAACGCCCAGCATGGGCGCCGCATCGCCAGGACCTTCCTCGACGAGATGGTGCGGCACGGCACCACCACCGTCGCCGCCTACTGCTCGGTGCACAAGCAGTCGGCGGAAGCCTTCTTCGCCGAATCGCACGACCGCAACATGCTCAACATCGCCGGCAAGGTGATGATGGACCGCAACGCGCCAGAGGGCGTGCTGGACACGCCGCAGGCGAGCTACGACGACACCAAGGCGCTGATCGCCGAATGGCACGGCAGGGGCCGCCAGCTCTATGCGATCACGCCGCGCTTCGCGATCACGTCTTCGCCGGAGCAGATGGAGATGGCGGGCCAGCTCGCCAGGGAACATCCCGACCTGCACATCCAGACGCACCTGTCGGAGAACCACGCCGAGATCGCCTTCACCCAGGAACTCTATCCCTGGTCGCGCGACTACACCGACATCTACGAGCACTACGGCCTGCTCGGCAAGCGCACGCTGCTCGGCCACTGCATCCATCTCGGCGAGCGCGAATCGGACGCGATTTCCGAACACGGCTCGATCGCGGTGTTCTGCCCGACTTCCAACCTGTTCCTCGGCTCGGGGCTGTTCGACTACCACCGCTATAGGCGGCGCGAAAAGCCGCTGCGCATCGCGACCGCGACCGACGTCGGCGGCGGCACCAACTATTCGATGCTGCGCACCATGGACGAGGCCTACAAGGTCATCGCGCTCAACGGCGAGAAGCTGAACCCGCTCGCTTCCTACTGGCAGCTGACGCGCGGCAACGCCGAATCGCTGTCGATCTCCGACAAGGTGGGCACACTGGAGGTCGGCACCGACGCCGACATCGTCGTGCTCGACGCCCGCGCGACGCCCGGCATGCGGCTGCGCATGGAGCGCGTCGAGACGCTGGCCGAGGAGCTGTTCCTGCTCCAGACGCTGGGCGACGACCGCGCCGTGGCCGAGGTCTATGTCGCCGGCCGCCCGGCAAAGTCGACCATGGATCAGGCATCCTGACCTTGCGTCATCGCCCGGTGTCTGCCATGTGACCTCTGGTCTGAAGGAGGAGCGGACGATGGCGGCAGCCGATGATGTGAAGAAGATCGCCGAGCAGGAGGCCCGGCTGGTCTTCGACGCTTTCGACGAGGCAACGGCCTACGAGATCGGCTCGGCCCTCCGCGCGCGCGGCCTCGCCGAGAAATTCCCTATCGTCGTCGACATCCGCCTGTGGGACCGCACGCTTTTCTACTGCGCGCTGCCCGGCTCTACGGTCAGCAACACCGAGTGGGCGCGGCGCAAGTTCAACGTCGTCAGGATGTTCCACCGCAGCAGCTACCGCATGGTGCTGGCCAAGGCGCGCGAGGACCGGACCTTCCCGGTCGGCGAGGCGCTGCCGATCGAGGACTACGTGCTTGCCGGTGGCGGTTTCCCGATCCGGGTCAAGGGCGCGGGCGTTATCGGTTCGATCGCCGTGTCCGGACTGCCGGAGCGCCAGGACCATGAGGTCGTGGTGGCGGCGATCTGCGACCATCTCGGCATTCCCAGGCAGGAGCTTGTGCTCGGGCCTGCATGATTTGAATGCTGCGCCGCCCCTCATCCCCTGCCGGGACCTTCTCCCCGCGGGCGGGGAGAAGGGAGATGCGGCGACGCTGCGGCCAGCCTCCTTCTCCCCGTTCACGGGGAGAAGGTCCCGGCAGGGGGATGAGGGGCAGCGCAACATGAACAAGCAAAGCGTATAGCGAGAGTCCGGATGACCATCACCGACCCGAAGCAGTTCCTGACGAAGATCTTCGAGGCCGCCGTCGCGGCTGCCGATCCCGAGCTGACCATCCGCCGGCACCTGCCGGCAAGGCCCAAGGGGCGGACCATCGTCATCGGCGCCGGCAAGGGCTCGGCGCAGATGGCGGCGGCCTTCGAGAAGGCATGGGACGGGCCGCTGGAGGGCGTGGTCGTCACCCGCTACGGCTTTTCAGCACCCTGCGAGCGCATCCGCATCGTCGAAGCCTCGCATCCGGTGCCGGATGCCAACGGCCTCGAGGCGGCGAAACTGCTGCTCGAGACGGTCAAGGGCCTGACCGAGGACGACCTGGTCGTGGCGTTGGTCTCGGGCGGCGGCTCGGCGCTGCTTCCGTCGCCGGCGGGCGGGCTCGCGCTCGCCGACGAGATCGCGGTCAACGAGGCGCTGCTTGCCTCGGGTGCGCCGATCTCGGCGATGAACACCATCCGCAAGCACATCTCGACCATCAAGGGCGGCCGGCTCGCCGCAGCCGCCCATCCGGCGCGCGTCGTCTCGCTGGTGGTGTCGGACATTCCCGGCGACAACCCGGCGCTGGTCGCCTCCGGCCCCACCGTGCCCGACGCGGCGTCACGCGCGGACGCGCTGCGGCTGATCGAAACCTACCGGATCCAGCTTCCGGCCAATGTCATGGCGCATATCAATTCGGCGGCCGCCGACGCCCCGTCGCCATCCGATCCGCGCTTTGCCCACAACGAAGTGCATGTCATAGCCTCCGCCGCCGTGTCGCTCGACGCCGCCGCCGAAGCTGCACGCAAGCTCGGCGTCGAGACGGTGATCCTCTCCGACGCCATCGAGGGCGAGGCGCGCGAGGTCGGCGGCGTGCACGCGGCGGTCGCCCGCGAGGTCGTCACGCGCAACCGTCCCTTCGCCAAGCCGGTGCTGATCCTGTCGGGCGGCGAGACCACCGTGACGCTTCGCGCCAAACCTGGTGAAAAGGGAGGCAAGGGCGGGCGCAACAGCGAGTTCCTGCTCGCCTTCGCCATCGGCATCGATGGGCTTTCCGGCATCGACGCGCTCGCCGCCGACACCGACGGCATTGACGGCTCCGAGGACAATGCCGGCGCCTTCGCCGACGGCTCGACGGTCGCCCGTATGCGCGCGGCCGGCGTCGACGCCAAGGCCATGCTCGCCGGCAACAACGCCTGGACCGCGTTCAATTCGGTGGGCGACCTTTTTGTGCCCGGGCCGACCGGCACCAACGTCAATGATCTCAGGGCCATCCTTATCCGCTAACCGGGATGGTTTGCGCCTTGTGGCGCCCCCCTCTGTCCTGCCGGACATCTCCCCCACAAGGGGGGAGATTGGCAGTTGCGGGTAGTGTGCTGAGAGTTCTGCAAATTCGCTGAGAGAGGGCGGTCATGGCAGGCTGGTGATGTTCAAGGTCACCTGA